>JACRLS010000290.1 GCA_016235225.1 Nitrospirota bacterium
TCCACGGTGTATCCCCGTCTCGACTCTGGGAGCCTGTCCGACATTGCCGTTCGTGGCGAGGCGAAGGAGGTGCGGCCAGATGCGAGGCCGCAGGCGCGAAAAAACCGGAGGTGTATTCGCGGGAATACATTGAGGATTTTTCGGACCGAGAACGACGCAGATGGCCGCGGATCGTTCGCCGCAGTAGAAAGGTCAATGTCGGACAGGCTCCTGGAACTGGTTGCGTCGGGTCTCCGGTTCGGGTCACAAGGCATGAGGAGTGTGGTTATGAAGCTCATGAGTCTTGCATTGGGGCTCCTGTTATTCTTATTTGGCGGAGCGGGCTCTTCATGGGCAGCCATCGGCCTGAACCCCGAGTCTGCCTCTCCCGGTGCGACGGTGACCATCGCCGGCACGGGGTTCGGCCCATACAAATCCACACGGCAGAATCGCGTGCTGTTTAACGGGACTCCCGCACTGATCCAGCAGTGGGAGTCTGACGGGATCACGGTCAAGGTGCCGCACAAGGTCCGGACCGGTCCGGTCACCGTCATCATCGGCAAGAAAGTGGTGAAGGCCGGGACCTTTACTGCCCTGAAGCCGACCATCGGATCGGTCACGCCGGAGGAGGCCGAGCCGGGCGCCATCATTCAAGTGAAGGGCGCGCACTTCGGCAATACCGCGGGTCCGAAAGACCCCAATACCATGTTCGGGGTCAATGATGTGCAGATCAACGGCGTGACAGCCAAGGTCCGGCGATGGCGCGACGACGTGATCGAGGTCGAGGTGCCGGCCAATGCGCTATCCGGCGACGTGGTGGTGCGACTCGCGTCCTCCGATCCCCTCGCGGATGGGTCCTGCTGTGCGCCGGTCGAATACACAGTGAGCAATCAGGCCCCGTTCAAGCTGATTCCGATGGTGCGGGTGGATCCGATCAGCGGCCCTGTCGGGACCAAGGTGGTCTTGTTCGGGAACGGCTTCGGAGCGGAGCGGGCATCCGGTGACGGCCTTCTCGTGAACGGTCAGCCAGCCGCTATCGCCCAGTGGACCGATGTCATGATCGTGGCCCATGTTCCGTTGGGGGCGTCGACCGGTCCCTTGGTCCTCAAGCGTGGCGACACGAAACGATCGGTGGGGACCTTTACGGTCGTGACGCCGAAAGCGGCGAGCGTCACGCCGGCCATGGCGCCGATCGGGACGCTGGTCAGAATCTCCGGCGAGAATTTCGGATACTATTCGGAAAGCGGCTCAACGCCCTATGCCTTCCTGGATTTCAATAAGGGCGACAATGCCGTTGAGTTCGGCGGTGTGCCCGGCATCATTTACCGGTGGCATAACGACCGCATCGATGTATGGGTGCCTTATAGCGCGAAAAGCGGACCCGTCGTCGTGAAGCGGGGCGGCACGACGCCGAAAGCGGACGGCACCTGCTGTGAGACGCGAGGGATCGTCTCGACCGAAGCGGGGGCCTTCTTCGTCACCCCGATGCGCGTCGATTCCTACAGCCCGACCAGCGCAGGGCTGGATGAGGTCGTGACTATCAAGGGCTCCGGGTTCGGGACCTTTTTGAAAACCACCGAGGTCACCCGACAGGAACTGCTGCAAGAGCGGCATCAATCGTCCGTCACCGCCACCCTGGGTGAGAATGTCTCCCGCAGCGAAGTCCTGTTCAACAATGTGGGCGTGATCGTGGAGTCCTGGACGGATACGGAGATCAGGATCCGGGTCCCTCATCGGCATCTCTTCGGCATGGGCCGGCCGAACGAGTTCCTGCCTGATCTCTCCTCAGGCACCCTGGTTGTCCGCCGCGGATCATGGGACCTTCAGTCTGACGGGAGCTGTTGCACCGGCAAGAAATGGGAGACGGCTGAGGTCGGGCCGTTCACGATCCAATCCAAGGGGCTCCCCAGCCAGAGCTATTTCAACGATCCGCGACCAGATGCATCGACGAATCAATAGCCGGTCCGGACATGTGAGACAGGCGATCCTGTCCACTGGTACGGGGCGTGTCCCTCAGCACCCAATCTCCAGCCGAATGTGTCGCGGGCTACTCCAGTTCATCGTCGTTGCCATCGTGCAGGGCTTGGTGGGGTTAGTCCCGGCTTGGTCCGCGCCGGTCGCACTGCCCTCTGCCTTGCAAAAGAGCGGGACCGAAGCCACCCTGATGCAGGCCTACTTTCGTGACGCGGGTACCGGCTGGGTCGTCGGGTCCGGAGGCGTTATCCTCAAGACCACCGATGGAGGCCGGCATTGGAGGTCCGTGCCGAGCGGCACCACCGCCTTGCTGACCGGGATCGTGTTTGACGGATCGGTCCAAGGGTGGATCATCGGGGCGAACGGCACCATCCTCCATACGAAAGACGGCGGCACGAAGTGGAGTGCGCAGATCAGCGGATCACAGGCCGGCTTGTTCGGGGCCTCGTTCGTCTCGTCGACCGAAGGATGGGTCGTGGGAGTCGGCGCGACCATTCTCCATACCGGCGATGGCGGAGCCCACTGGGTTGATCAAGTCTCAGGCACCGGCGCCACGCTCTATGCCGTGTCTTTCCGAGATCGGGCCCATGGCAGCGCGGCGGGCGCGCTCGGTACGATTCTCGTCACAAAGGACGGAGGCAAGACCTGGGAAGTCCGTGAAACCAACAGCGGGGCGACATTCTTCGATCTTGCCTTCAGCAGCCAGACAGATGGATGGGCGGTTGGGAATGCGGGAGCCATGTTCCATACGACCGACGCGGGGGGACATTGGGTCGACCGGACCCTCTCGTGCCTGCAAGGATGTTCCAGGCCGACAGACCTGCTGCGAATACGATTTGTGGATGAGAAAACGGGATGGGCAGCCGGAGAGCGGGGCACAGTCTTTCAGACGACTGATGCCGGAGTGACCTGGGCGGAACGCCCCACGGCGACCCGAGTCGTGCTCTATGGCTTGAGTTTCCCTGACCCGACGCACGGGTGGGCCTGCGGCGATCGGGGTACCATTCTCCAGATCACAACTCGACCCTAAGCAAGAAGGTTGAGGCTGAGGCTGAGGTTAAGGTGAAGGATGGGACTCGATCTTTTCCTCTCTCGACCTCAACCTTAGCCTCAACCTGCGCCGCTATCCCAATTCTCCCAGCCGGCTTTGGATCACGCTGAGGGCCGCAAGGGCCGCCGTTTCTGCCCTAAGAATGCGCTGACCGAGTCGGACGGGCAAGAAGCCCTTCGCGAGGGCCTCCGCTCCCTCCTCCTCCCGCCATCCGCCTTCAGGCCCGATGACGATAACGATGTGTTCCTGCGACGAACTGGGAAAGGGAATGGTCTGCAGCGCCTGCTGTCCGCCACGCTCAAGCATGATCAAGCGGCAGGCGGCTATCGATTCGGTTTCGAGCCATTGTGAGAAGTTGCAGGGAGTGGCAATGGTGGGCACATCCCACCGCTCAGACTGTTGCGCCGCTTCCAGCGCAATCCGCTGCCACCGCTCAACTTGTGAAGGAATCCGCGCTTCGCGGGGGCGAACGATGACGTGTTGGGAAATCAGAGGGACAACGGTGTCCACTCCGAGTTCCGTCGCTTTCTGAATGACCCAGTCCATGTGTTCGCCCTTCAGCAAGGCTTGCCCGAGAATGATCCGAGGCGCCTGAGGCGATGGGCCGGCTTCGGCGCTGAGCACCTGTCCGAGGAGATGATTGCAGTCCACGGAGGTGACCTCGATCATCAGGCGTCGTCGTTGCGGGTCGGTGAGACGGAGTCGTTCCCCCACCTGTACCCGGAGACTGCTCCGCAGGTGGGTCAGGAGTGGGCCGGTGATCGTGGCGGTCTTGTCGCGAATCTGGTCGGCCGACACGAAGAAGACAGGCATGCGTGAACTCGTGATAGGTGAGGCGTCAGACGTGAGCAGTGCGGAGCACTATAGCTGAGCCAGAGGCAGGGAGAAAGAGCCGGAGCAGAGCCTGTTGCGCAAACCCTCTTCGTCGTGAGGCGAAGGTTGCACCCATTGCATGAAGCCGAGCAATGGGTACCTGGCCAGATGCAGCACCTCCAGAGTGGGTACCCGGGTCCGGGAAAGCCGGAGCTGTATCGGGGACCCATTGCGGGGGACCCATTGCATGCCTGTTGCAATGGGTCGAAGATGCAACGGGTGATGAATACAGTGAGGATTGTTTCGGGCCGAGAACGACGCACACCCGCCAGGCGGTTACCCGCGTGGATCGTTCGCCGCAGTAGAAGAGGGGTCGTGCGATAGGCTCAGCAGAGGCGGGAACGTGATGGCCTATTCGAAGAAGGTCTTCATCTTGTCGAAGAACCCGTCACCCTCGGCATCCCAGGTCATGCCGCTTTCCTTCGCGAACTCGGTGAGCAGTTCCTTCTGTTTGGCGCTGAGTTTGGTGGGGATCTTAATCTTCACGTTGATGATTTAATCGCCGGGTTCTCCACCCTTCAAACTGGGAACGCCGAGTCCCCGGATGCGCAGCGCCTTGTCGGGTTGAGTCCCAGCCGGGACTTTGATGATGGTCGGACCTTTGAGCGTGGGTACCTCGACCTTTCCCCCGAGGGTCGCAGTGATAAAACTGACGGGGAGATCGCAGTGGATGTCGTTCCCCATCCGAGTGAAGAGCTGATGCGGCTTGATCGATGCCAGGACGTACAAGTCCCCCGGCGGGCCGCCATTGGAGCCGTGCTCGCCTTCATTTGCCAGTCGAAGGCGCATGCCCGTTTCGATTCCGGCCGGGATGTTGACGGAGAGCGTGCGTTCCTTATGGACCCGGCGACGGCCGCGGCATCCATTACAGGGTTCTGAAATGATCTGCCCGCTCCCTTCGCACTGATTGCAGGGGCGGCTGACGCTGAAGAAGCCCTGCTGGAAACGGAGCTGTCCGCTGCCTTTGCAACTCGGACACATTTTAAGCGCGGTGGACGACCGGGCACCGGATCCCTTGCACTCCTGACATACTTCCCAGCGGGGAATCTTGAGTTTGACCTCTTTGCCGAAGACGGCATCTTCAAATGCCAATTCCAGGTTGTACTGGAGGTCGGATCCCCGTTCAGCCCGCCGCCCTCCGCCACGGCCGCCGGCACCGAAGAAGTCCTCGAAGATGTCGTTGAAGACATCGCCGAATCCTCCCCGCCCGAAGTCGAAGCCCTCGAAGCCGCCGCCCCCAAAACCCTGCTGACCCTCGCTGTGCCCGAACGTATCGTAGCGACGTCGCTTTTCGGCGTCGCTCAGGACTTCGTAGGCCTCATTGACCTCCTTGAACTTCTCCTCGGCCGTTTTCTTATGCGCGTCGCCGGTCTGGAGGTCGGGATGATACTGGCGCGCCAGTTTGCGGAAGGCCTTCTTGAGCTCGTCGTCGGAGGCAGTCCGTTCGACTCCAAGGGTCTCGTAATAGTCTCGTTTTCCCACGGGTGACATGTGAGGGGATGTTCTCAGTAATCAGTTCTCAATGCACAGTCAGGGTTGAGCCAGAGCCGATTTTCTGTCGCACCCTTCTGACTGACCACTGAGAATTGTGGACTGGCTACGTTCTTATTTCTTCTCCTTATCCACTTCCTCAAACTCGGCGTCCACGACTTTTTCATCGGTCTTGGTCGCGCCGGCATCCGAAGCACCGGCTTCCTCGCCGGGCTTCGTCGCGCTGGCACTCGACGCGGAGGCTTTCTTGTACATCTCTTCCGCCAGCTTATGGGAGGCGGTGGTGAGGGCCTGCATCGCCGACTCGATCGGGCCCGCTTCGTTGCTCTCCATCGCCTTCCGGAGTGCGGCCACTCCCTCCTGGATCTTCGCCTTGTCCGTCTCCTCGACCTTGTCTCCGTGCTCTTGGAGGTTCTTCTCGGTCGCGTAAATCAGGTTGTCGGCCTGGTTTTTGGCCTCGGCCACTCGTCGGCGCTTCTTATCTTCTTCGGTATGGCTTTGGGCTTCCTTAACCATCCGCTCAACTTCATCCTTATTCAGCCCGCTGGA
>JACRLS010000254.1 GCA_016235225.1 Nitrospirota bacterium
ACACGAAAAAGAAGCCATCAAGCACTTGGAGGAATCCGTCAAGACCAGCGGTGATGCGCATGCAAAGGAAGCGTTGGGGCATGCGAAGGAAGCCATCAAGCACGCCGAAGAGTCCCTCGCGCATGCTGAGCAGGCGTCCTCCAAGAAGGAATCGAAGAAAGGAAAGTAGCATTCACCCCAGGGTCGGCTAGCCTTGACCGGACGACCCCATGATCATCCGGCGCTGCGCGACGTGAGTTCTTCACTGCGCGCAGCACCGTCCTCCCTGAATCTTCTGCGTTCACTCACTGATCACGCCGACGCCGCCTGCCGCGCTCGCGCGTCTGTTGCGTGTCACATCTGTTGCATCTGTTGGCATCCATCGGTAGACAGATTGTCGGCAAAACTCTATAAGGGCAGGGCTTATCGGTGAGGAAGGGTTCCATGCGAATACTGAGGAGAGTTCTCGTCCTCACGCTGGCTGTCTGTGCAGCCAGCGTGGCCTGCGCGGAGATGCCGAGTCTCGAAACCTTGCTGCGCGCGCAGGCGTTCAACAAGGAGTTTGAAGGATTCGAGTACTATCGGGTGGTCATTGAGGCCGACCAGGTGCAGTCCGATGGAACCCGTGAAGTCGTCGCAGTGGCCAGCGGGCGGTTCCTTGAACATGTGCAACGGCTCAAAGTATTGTTTCTGGTCGTCGGCGATCAGGTGGTGGGGGGGCAGATCTTGGAAAAGAATGGCCTGCCGCCCTGCGTGTCTTCATCTCATACTTCCAATCGTTCGCTCTAGTCTTTACACAGAGGAGGTCCCTCATGCGTCGGATGGTTCTGACAGTCTTGGCAGGATGTTCCGCAGTCATGTTGGCAGGCACCGCTGCCTATGCCCTTCAGGCGGGGGGCGTGGAGATCGGCGACTTGGAAACCGGGTCCGTGGTGGGGCAACCGTTCAAGGAGCTGACGGTTGACATGGAAGTCTATGCGACGGAAGTTGGGAACCTCAAAGTTCTGTATCCGCCCACCTCGATTTTGGACCTCAAAGTCCGGCCCGGCACGCCGGTGGTGATCAAGGTTACGAATAAGTCTGCAGTTGACCGTGGATTTTTGATGACGGCCGACGGAAACGCCGCCGCACCGACCGTGTTGCGCGCGCAAGTGATCCTCAAACCTGGCGAAACCAAATATGTCGGGGTCCCACTGAGTGACTTGCTCTATGCCACCACAGGTAATACCTTGGTGTATCAGGACCACCTGAATCCAAAAGACCCCGGTGGCAAGCTGTATATGATCAAGTAGGCTTCCCTAGTTAGAGGGGCTGGTCAGAGAAGCCTTGGTCGCGTGTAGGCGGCCAGGGCTTTTCTCTTTTTTCAGCTGACGAGGGAAGCTCGGGGAACAGACTTACCAATACCGGTGTGGGCCCCACCAGTAGGGGCCGTAGTAGGGGCGGAAGACCGGCGCGGCCGGTTCGGCCTTTGGCCACATCTTGAGTGATTTGATGTCGACCGTGGGATAGCTGTACTCCATCTCGTCGAGTTTGCCCGCGGTGGCGCCGGTGATGTCCCCGATGAGGGTCACGCGGGTATGCGCGGGGATGGTCGCCGGATCCAGAAACTCCTTCTGAATGGCATAGAACCGCCCCTCTGAGGCGGTCAGATCCCGGATCGGCTCTCCCCAACGCTCCAGGGGAAGTTGGAGCACTTCGAGCCTGGTCCCTTCTTTCAACCGCTTGGCGTCAAGCACTTCCCCCCCGAGCATGACCGTTTTCCCCCGAGAGCTGTCCGGCGCGTCTTTGATCTGGGCGAAGGTCAGAGCCGGTTCGACCTGCTGTTGCAGGGCGGGAGGAAAGGCCGGCTCCGACAGGGCGCAGCCGCTAAGCGCAAGGCCGGCGAGGAGGAGTATGCGCATCAGGGGGTGTCGATGCATGTCTCCATTATAACAGGAGAGATTCGCCTCCCTGATTGATGATAATATCCGCGTTGCGGTCGTCTTCGATGTCTGAACAAGGAGTGACTATGAAAGTAGAACAGAGCACCTGCCTGGGAACGATCCTCATGATCGCCCTCGCCGTGGCGATCGGAACGATGGGCAGTGCCCCGTCCGCTGAGGCTGCCGCATTCAAAGGCAAGTACACGGAACTGAAGAACCTGCCCTCCACGCATGAGCGGGGCAAGGTGAAGCTGACGGAGTTCGCCGATTTCTATTGCCCCCATTGCCATTTGTTTGAACAGAGCGTGCTCCCGGTCCTGGAGAAAGAATTCGGCGACAAGCTCGACGTCACCATGGTCGGTTTTCCTGTGATTCCCGGCAAGCTGCCCATGGCCTTCGAGATGTATGAACAAGCCAAGATCATGTAAAAAGGTCCGGACATGAAAAGGGCCCTGTTCCGCATGATCCACAAGGACCACATCCACGTCTTTGACCAGACCATCCGGGAAATGCTGGTGAAAGAAGTGGGGCTCGACCCGGCGGCGTTTGAAGCCGGGCTGGTCGGCGGCAAGCCGAGCAAGATGCTTGAAGAGGGCCGAGCCTTCGGGATGAAGGTCGATGTGCAACACACGCCGACCATTCTGTTGGACGGCAATCTGAAGATGGAATCGATCGATCCTGACAACATTAAGACGATCATCGCGAGTATCCTGGAAGCCGATAAGGCGGAGAAGCCTGCCACGACCGGCAAGTCGGGCGGGAAATCCAAACGAGAGAAGAAGTAGACCCGGTGACCAGACTGATCCGAGCATCGAAGGGCGGCCTCGCAGTGAACCGTTCCTCTGGCCGTGCCCTCTCTGCGTTGGCGGGGCTGCTGGTGCTCGGCTGGATGTGGTGCCCGCTGTCTGGACAGGCGGTTGAGCCACAGCCGGGCGGTCCACCGAGGACCAGTTTCGACCTTCAGTCACAGGTCAAAAGCACCGCGGCCAAGGTCAATCCTGCGGTCGTCAATATCGCCTCGACGGTCATCGTGCGGGATCAAACCCTGGCCGACGAGTCCCTCCCCTTCGGCTTGCTGCCCGATTTGCCCCCGCGCCGGCAGTATGGACAGGGGTCCGGCGTGATTGTGAGTTCCGACGGCCTGATCATTACCAACCATCACGTCGTGGCTGATGCGGTGGAAGTGGATGTGCTGCTGGCCGATCGTCGGCAATATAAGGGGAAGGTCGTCGCGACGGACCCCAAGACCGACGTGGCGGTGGTCAAGATTCCGGCCTTGGGCCTGCCGACGGCCGCCTGGGGGGATTCCAGCCTGCTCGCCGTCGGAGATTTTGTCCTGGCGATCGGGAACCCGCTCGGGCTCAATCAAACCGTCACGTTCGGAATCGTCAGCGCAGTCGGTCGGGCCGACGTCGGCGTGGCCGACTATGAAGACTTTATTCAGACCGATGCGCCGATCAATCCTGGGAACTCCGGCGGGGCGCTCGTGAACATCAGGGGAGAATTGGTCGGCATCAATACGGCCATTGCCAGCACCACCGGCGGGAGCGTGGGCGTGGGGTTTGCGATTCCCAGCAACATGGCCCGCGCGGCGATGGAGAGTTTGCTCAAGACCGGGCGTGTGGTCCGGGGATTTCTGGGCGCCTCCACGCAGGATGTGTCGCCCCCGCTCATGAAGCTCTTCAAATTGCCGGATGCGAAGGGCGCCATTATCACCGACCTGCAACAAAAGGGATCGGCCGAGCGGGCCGGGTTGCGTCGCGGCGACGTGGTGGTGAAGTTTGACGGCAAGGACGTCGTGGATTCCGGGCGTCTCCGCAATCAGGTTGCGGCCGCGCCGATCGGCAGCAAACACCGATTGGAGGTGATCCGGGACGGCCGGCCGGTCCCCTTGGAGCTCACGGTGCAGGAGGCGCCGCGTGAGCGTCCGCGCCGCTTGTCGCCGATGGCCCGGGCCATGGCCGCCGAGCATCCGCTGGCCGGGCTGGCCGTGGACGACATGACGCCCGCGCTGGCTCGACAGTTAGGGCTGGGGACCACGACCGGGGTGGTGGTGGAAAACGTGGAAGAAGGCAGCCTCGCCGAGGCCGCAGGGATGATGGTGGGAGACCTGATCCTTGAAGTGAACCGGCAATCCGTGCCGAATATGGCCGTCTACCAACGCCTGGTTGAACCTCTCAAGTCGAAAGAACTCACCGTCCTGCTCATCGCCCGTCAGGGCACCCACCTCTACGTGCCGATCCAGGGCGAGTAACTCGGGCTACCGCCAGTTTTGCCGGAGCGAGAAAAGCGAGAAAGGCGGGACGGGCGAGAAAAGCCAAGCTCAGTCGCAAAGGCCTCGCGCTCCCAA
>JACRLS010000272.1 GCA_016235225.1 Nitrospirota bacterium
CGTGGGAGCCCGATTCGGATACGCCGAGACTGCGGGTGTCATCGAAGCCCACCCAGACGCCGACGACAAGGTTCGGCGCGTACCCGATGAACCAGGCGTCCGAATAGTCGTTCGTCGTCCCTGTCTTGCCGGCAATGGGCCGCCCCAGCCCCTTCGCGCGCGTGCCGGTTCCCCGCTGAATGACGTCCTCCAGCATGTTGGTGAGCAGGAAGGCCACCTCCTTCGTGACGACCGGGGAGGCGTCGGGCTCCGATTTCTCCAGCACCTGCCCGCTGTTGTCCTGAACTTGGGCGATCGTGATCGGATCGGCATGCGCGCCCTGGTTGGCGAAGATGCCGAACGCCGAGGTCAACTCCATGAGCGTGACGCTGGAAGAGCCGAGCGCCAGCGAGAGATCGCGGTTCAATGGACTATTGATGCCCAACGATTGCGCAAACTCGATGACGCTCGGAATGCCGACCTGCTCCAGGAGACGGACGGTTGCCAGGTTGCGGGAATGAATCAGCGCTTCACGCATGCTGATCGGCCCGTAGAACTTCTTCTCGTAATTTTCCGGCTTCCAGGTCTTGTCCTTTTCTTCTTGCTCATAGACCACGGGGGCGTCGAGCAGCAGGGTCGCCGGGCTCAATCCCTTGTGAATCGCCGTGGCATAAATGATCGGCTTGAAGGCGGACCCGGATTGCCGATGGGCCAGCACGGCCCGGTTGTATTCGCTTCGGGCGAAGTCGTAGCCCCCGACCATGGCCTTGATGGCGCCGGTGCGGGGATCCAGGGCCACGAGCGCACCCTCGACGACCGGGGTCTGCTCCAACAGGAAGCGCGGCACGTCTTTCTCGATGGACTTGACCTCCACCTCGATGACATCCCCTGTCTTCAAGAGCGTCTTGACGTTCGGCACCAGAACATAGTCTTTCGCCGGATCCCGTCCCCGCAGGCGGCGCTTGGCCCAGGCCATGTCGTCGAAGGAGAGCGTACCCTCCTGGCCTGACGCCATGATCACATAGTGGTCCTTCCCCACTTTCGTGACGACGCCCTTCAAGCGATCGCCTGGCTGGAGCGGGGTGGCGGGAGGGAATCCGGTGGGTGTCGACAGGGTGGCCAAGTCCTGCGTTCCGACCGGGCCACGCCACCCCTGCCGCTTGTCGAGCTGCAGGAGCCCGGTCCGGATCGCGCGTTCGGCGGCCTGTTGCCATTCGGCGTTCAACGTGGTGTACACCTCGAGTCCGCCCTTATAGACCATGGTTTCGCCGTAGCGGGCCATCAAGTGCTGTCGGACGTACTCCATGAAGTGGGGGGCAAGCTGTTCCGCACCCGGATGGCGCAGCACAATCTCCTGGGCGACGGCAGTCTCCCGTTCTTCCGCGGTGATGAACTGTTCTTCTTCCATGCGACTGAGCACGTGTTCTTGCCGCTTCTTGGCCCGGTCGAGGTGCTTGTAGGGGGAATAGTTGTTCGGGGATTTCGGCAGGCCGGCCAGCAGAGCCGATTCGGACAGATTCAGCTCGGCCATGTCCTTGCCAAAATACGTTTGCGCGGCTGCGCCGACGCCGTACGCGCCTTGGCCGAAGTAGATCTGATTGAGATACATCTCCAAGATTTGTTCCTTGCCCAGGACCAGCTCCATCTTGTAGGCCAGCACCAGTTCGCGCAACTTGCGGGCATAGGTGCGTTCGGACGAAAGGAACAGCGACCGGGCCAACTGTTGTGTGATCGTGCTCGCGCCTTCCACGCGGCCGCCGCGGCGCAGATTGGTCCAGGCGGCTCGGAGGATGCCGATGATGTCGAGCCCGGGATGCTCAAAGAATCGGGAATCTTCGACGGCGATGACCGCGTTTTTCAGGGACGCCGGCATGTCGGCCAGCGGGGTGAGGATGCGTCGCTCCACGTAGAACTGACCGACCACCTGCCGGTCGTCTGAATAGACTCGGGTGACTAAGCTGGGCTGATATTCCTGGAGTGAATCCAGAGGGGGGATGTCTTTGGCCACGTACCAGAGGGCCGCGGCGGTTGCTCCCGCGGCAAGGCCGAAGAGCACAATTCCGGCGAGCAGGGCATAGTGCCACCAAGGCCGTCGGCGCCGGTACGGAACCGGCCGGTATCCCAGTCTACGAGGTACGGGCATGAGGTCTGAATGACTCCTTTGGGATGTGGAAGACAGGGCGGGTTAGTCATTACGATACAACGCGAGGGGGGGAAACACAAGCATCGGCGTGAGCGGCGAGGTGTCAAAAACAGCGGTCAGGGCTTGTGCTGAGACGGATGCTTCGCCTATTATACTAGGTAGCAGCACGGTTGACTGGCCCCCCGCCTTTTTCATCCGAGCACCAAGCCAATAGTAATGAGCCGGAGGATGCAGGAACGATGACGAACTCTGCCATGAGTGATGCGAGCCCTGTCCAGCAGTTGGGCACGGGTGAGCGTCGCCGGAGTATCCGCAACATTGCCATCATTGCGCACGTGGACCACGGGAAGACCACGCTGGTGGATGCCGTGCTCCGCCAAACCCACGTGCATCGAAAAATCGAGGAAATGGGCGAACGCGTCCTGGATTCCATGGACCAGGAGCGTGAGCGGGGCATTACGATCCGGGCCAAGAACGCCAGCGTCACCTACAAAGACGTCAAGATCAATCTCGTGGACACCCCGGGCCACGCCGATTTCGGCGGCGAAGTCGAGCGGACCCTCCGGATGGTCGACGGGGTCTTATTGCTGGTCGATGCGAAAGAAGGGCCGATGCCGCAAACCACGTTCGTGTTGCGCAAGGCGCTGGCGCTGGGGCATCGGGCGATCGTGGTCATCAATAAAATCGATCGGCCGGACGCCGTCGTAGACGATGTCGTCAACCGCACCTTCGACCTGTTCGTGCACCTGGGCGCCAACGACGAGCAGTTGGATTTTCCCATTGTGTATACCTCGGCCATCAACGGCATTGCGACGCTGGATCTGAATCAGCCGGGGACCACTATCGCCCCCCTCCTCGATACCATTTTGGACAAGATTCCGGCCCCCGTCATCAAAGCAGAGGCGCCGTTGCAGATCCTGGTGCTGGCTCTCTCGTACGATTCGTACAAGGGGCGGATGGGGATCGGGAAGATCCAGTCGGGGTCCATCTCGCGGCGGCAGGCCGTCATGCAAATTCGGCGGGATGGGACGCAGGCTCCCGGCAAGGTGGCGGAGCTGGAGGTGTTTGCCGGATTGGAACGGCAGGACGTGGAAAAGGCGGAGGCCGGCGAAATCGTTGCGGTGGCGGGTCTGCCGGAAATCGCCATCGGCGAGACGATCGCGGATGCGGAACGTCCGGTGGCCTTGCCTCCGGTGAAAATCGACGAACCCACGGTGCAGATGACATTCTCGGTCAACAACAGCCCCTTTGCCGGACGCGAGGGGAAGTATCTGACCTCCCGCAACCTGCGCGAGCGGCTCTACCGGGAATTGGAAACCAACGTGTCGCTACGGGTGCAAGACACCGAGAGCGCGGATCGCTTCCTCATCGCCGGCCGGGGCGAGTTGCACCTGTCCGTCCTGATCGAGCAGATGCGGCGTGAAGGCTACGAACTGCAAGTGTCCCAGCCGGAGGTCATTCTCCACCAGGAGAACGGCGTGACCACGGAGCCCTACGAAGATCTCACGATCGATGTGCCGGTGGACTACCAGGGCACGGTCATCGAAGAGCTGGGCGGTCGGCGGGGCGAAATACGGCACATGAAGCTGGTGCACACCGACGGGGCGGCCAGCGAGATGCACCTGGAATATCACATCCCGACGCGGGGCATCATGGGGCTGAAGAATGCGCTGTAGACGAATACGCGCGTCACGGTGATCATCCACCATGTCTTCGCCGGCTATGCGCCGGTTGAGCAACGCGAGCTCCAAGTGGCGCCCCATGGGTCTCTCGTGGCCTACGAAGACGGCACCAGCAACGCCTACGGATTGTACATGATCCAGGAACGCGGAGCGCTCTTCATCGGTCCGGGCGTCGACGTGTATCAAGGGATGGTCGTGGGCCAGAACAGCCGGGATGAAGATTTGGACGTGAACGTCTGCAAGGCGAAGCAACTGACGAACATGCGGGCCTCGGGCTCGGATGAGGCGCTCGTGCTGACGCCTCCTCGGCAGATGCCCTTGGAGATTGCGCTGGAGTACATCGGCGAAGACGAACTCGTCGAGGTCACGCCGACCAGCATCCGGATTCGGAAGCGCCAGTTGAATCCGGACGATCGGCGCAAAGCCCGGAAAGATCGAAAGGCCGCCGCGGCCAACGGTTGAAAAGCGCCGATACCTGGGCTAGAATCCGCCACTCTCTACAGGCTGAGGTTAAGGCTAGTAAAGGCGAGGTTAAGGTTAAGGCTTAGGTTGAGGTGACTGAAGCGGCGGCTCCCAAATTTTTTCCTGAACCTGAACCTGAACCTGAACCTGAACCTGAACCTGAACCTTGACCTGAACCTTCCCCGCACATATGCATGGTCCCATCGTCTAGCCTGGCCTAGGACGGAGCCCTCTCAAGGCTCAAACACGGGTTCGAATCCCGTTGGGACCACCAGCCTGCTAGGCGGCCGAGTGACTTATGGTTCTCTTGTGACGTGATGTTGTTCACGCGAAGCCATCAGATCCTGCTCCAGGCGCATGGCGTTCAAGGCCTCATCGACTTCGTGTCGGAGTTTGGGAGTACGGGCCAGTTGCTCATCGAGCCATCCCATGAACCGGGTCTTTGATCGCTTTCTGCTCATGAAAGAGAATCGTGGGTGGCAGGAGTACCAACCGGAGGGAATCTTCTAGCTTGCGACCTTGTGGAAGGAAATCCCCGTTGAATCGAGTTCCTTCCCGGCCCGGAACAGGCCCTCCACTGCGTTGCTGATTTTCAGGGCAGTCGGACCAGGGACGCTCCGAGTTCCGCAACGGCTGCACAGCAAAGCGCTGACGTTTTCTACATCCGCGTAGAACCCGCCGCGCTCAAAGTGCAACGTGGTCCGCCCAGATCTCATGAGTGCCCCACACTCCGGGCACTTCTTTGCGATCAGTGCTTTCTTTTTTTGCGTCGTTGATCTCTTATCCATTGTTGTCTTTGAGGGATATAGGTAGTCACAATTTCGACGGACGACCTGAGCCCGAAGTCTATCACAACGTGGATCGGAATCGCATCATTCCTGTGGCCATAAACAAGGCATCGATCTCGTTCTGGATATCGCTCGATGACCTTCCCCGTTGCGATCACTTCCAGCATATCGGCCACCGAGATGCCCTCTTTGAATCCTTCGCTGATGGCGTGATCAGTCACGAAGTACGCACCCCGCCGAACGCATGCACGTATTGTTTCGATATCCATGCGGGCGCAGCTTACTGAACCATCGTTGCTCGGTCAACACACACAGAAAATAATCCCCTCATGTTTAAGACGCGCGTCTCATTTGTGCTTCGCCGGTAGTCTCACCCCTCGCTATAATTGGCGAAATCGTAGCCGGGCTCAAACACGGGTTCGAATCCCGTTGGGACCACCAGCCTCCGCTAACGCTTCGGCTGGCAGGCCAGGTAGAAGCTGAAGCGGAGGCTGCCCACCGTAGCCTTGCCGCTTTCGCTGAAGCTCCCGGCCTTCGTAGCCAGGCTACTTCGGCGGAGTAGGCTCGGTGGCCCACCGACCTTCGTCGGCCGAAGCCGACTCCGGTCGGCGAAGGCCGAAGCCTTGGCGAAGGTTGGGGAGCCAAGGGCTATAAAGCCGTGGAGGAATGCGCAGCGGGTGCTTCGGCGGAGTAGGCTAAAGCCGTGGGGCTCAACAGCCGTTCTCAAAGCCGGGGAAAGACATCGGCGTCTCTCGACACATTCCCTAGCAGCGCGTAAAATAAATTTTATTTAGCGGCTCCGGCTGACAGGAGGAGGGTTTCCCATGCCGACCATCGAAGTGAACGATGAGCAGATCTTGCGCTGCTTGGATCAGCTTTCCCCAGAAGGGAAAAAGGCGGCGATGCGGAAGCTCTTGGGCGGACTTGAGCGGCTTGACCGCCTGATTAACAAGAATCGTGAGATGATCGAGACGGTCTGCAGCAGCCGCGGCGTGGACTTTGCCAAACTGACGGAGGAAGAGCGGGAGCGCCTCGTCGACGCGATTCTGCACGAGCCCGCATAAGTGAAAGCCGTCTTCGACACGAATATCCTCATTTCAGCCGTGCTGTGGAGGGGAGCCTCGTATCGGTGCCTGCTCGCCGCCCAAGCTGGGCTTGTCGAGCTCAGTCTTTCCGAACCCATCCTGGCGGAATTCCGGCGAGTGCTCACGGGAAAATTCAGGCTGGCTGCTGAACAAGTGGAAGAAACTCTGCTGACAGTCCGGGAGATGGCAACCCTTGTCCAGATCGGCGGGCTGCTGCGAGTGGTCGCTGATGATGCAGAAGACGACAAGTTTATCGAGACGGCTCAGGTCGCGGGCGCCGAGTATCTGGTCTCCGGAGATCACCATACTCCTCAAGCTTGGCATACATGGAAGTCTCAAGGTCCTGACCGCCCGTGCCTTCCTTGACCTCCTTTCGCAGCCGGAACATTAACCGTCCCCATTGACGCTCCCTCCGAGGGTTTCTAGACTAGCCCTCCCGGCCCCGCTCCCTATGACGGGCAGCCAGGTGGAGGTGACGTTCGTTTCCATGAACCTTTGGGCCGGGTCGTGCGACTCAATCGCATGAGGGAGCGACGTGGCCTCCTGTGCCCCTCACGCCGCGAGAATGCCTTCCTTTCCCCCACGGGGGGTGCCACCGCCGACACGTCAGCCGCACGGCCGACCATCGAGTTGTCCAAGGCTGTCCACTTCACGGCGCCCAACGGCGATCCGGTGGTCGTCGGACCAGGGACGTTCGAAGTCGAAGCCGTAAAGGAAGGGCTGAAGCTGAAGCCCACGGGCGGGAAGGATACCGAGGCGGTCGTCGTGCAGGCCATGCCGATGCCGCACGGCGAATCCCTCACCGCGCCGAAGGCCGCATCCGAGCCCGGCATTGGACCCGATGAGCACCGCATCGCGCTGCTCCTGCCGGACAGCAATGGCCTGGAGGCGCGAGGGTCCTACAGCGGCATCCGGACACGCGGTGGTAATTTCAACACGGTGTATGGAACCACGTTACCGGCGACCAACATAGGTTCCTATCACACAGCCATGGGATATCTCGCGCTCCCCTCCAACACTACGGGTAATTACAACACAGCTATAGGGGGTCTTTCGCTCAGAGCCAATACGACCGGAAGCAACAACACCGCCGCGGGGGCCTCGGCGCTGCAGGCCAACACCACCGGCATTGACAACACCGCCATTGGAGGGGCTGCGCTCGGGGCCAACACCATAGGCAACAGCAACACCGCCATCGGGAAGGGCACGCTCCAGATCAACACCACAGGCGGTAGCAACGTTGCCATAGGGACCGACGCAATGAGGTCCAATGTCAACGGTGGCGATAACACGGCCATTGGGGTCAATGCTCTTAGGTCCACCAACAGCTCCTCCCGGAACACCGCCATAGGATATGCTGCGCTCTACTCCGACAAAACTGCTGTCGACAACACCGCCGTGGGGCACTCTGCGCTCTACTTCAATACCACTGGTGGCAGCAACGTCGCTATAGGGACCTCTGTACTCAGGATGAACACCACCGGCGGTGCAAACACTGCTGTGGGGTTTAACGCACTAGGTGCCAATACCACCGGCAATCGAAACACCGCTAGGGGGGTTAATGCGCTCTATGCCAACTACGGCAGCGACAACACCGCCGTAGGGATGGATTCGCTAAGAGAGAAATCCTCCGGGGAGCAAAACACCGCCGTGGGGGGCGCTGCACTCGTGGCGAACGCCGGCTCCCGCAATATTGCCCTTGGATATAAGTCAGGCATACTTCACAACACTGGGAACGATAACGTGTATATCAATAACGCTGGAGTCGAAGGAGAATCCGGGACGACGCGGATCGGCAGTGTCGGCCCTGTTATCTCAGGGATTAATATTGCCCCTCAAACCCGCGCGTTCATCGCCGGCATCACTGGGGTGGCGGTCAGCGGCACGCCGGTCGTGGTGGACGCCAATGGCCAGCTTGGTGTCGCGCCGTCATCGTTCCGCTACAAAGAAGACATCCGCGACTTGGGTGCGTTGAGCGAAGGATTGCAGAAGCTCCGGCCGGTCTCATTTCGCTATAAGTCCGACAAAGTGGCAGGAGCCGAGGCACGCTCGCGCGAGTACGGCCTGATCGCTGAAGAAGTCGCCGAGGTCCTGCCCGACTTGGTGACGCGGAACGACGCCGGCGAAGTGCTGACCGTGCGCTACGAGCAGTTGGTCCCCCTGCTGCTAAGCGAAGTGCAGGCCCAGCGTAGAGAGTTAGAAACAGAGAGGAAGAAGAATACCGAGCTTGAGGAGAAAATCACCGAGCTTAAGCGACTGGAGAACCGCGTGGCACGGCTTGAGGCGCGGCAGTCGCAATAGAATTCGGTCCGTCCCAACAGGCACTATTGACGACTTGCACGGCGCACGGCTGTATCCAAGGTGGATAGGCCCTATCAGGGGTGGGCGGCCCCGGGCAGACGAGAGAGCAACGCCTCATGCACCGAGCGGGCGATCGCCAGGGCTTGTCGCGTTTCCGCGAGGGACGGCACGTCTGTGGCTCCGGGGTAGCGGTATTCCCAGGCAAAGACGGTGAGATCGCGAGCGGGAGTCAAGAGCGGAATCAGAGACGGGTCCAGTAATTCGCAGGCTCGTCCCAGTTCATCCAGATCGTGCGTTTTCTTGAAGGGTCGGTCGTGCGCGGAGAGGAATCCTTTCATGGCTTTCTCGGCGGCTTGTTGGCAGTGGAACAGCGCGTCTTCGAGCAAGGGCGGGGAAGCGGCCAATCAATATCGGCGCCACGCAGGTCGTTGGAGGCCTTCTGGAACCACGCACGCGCTTCAGCGAGTGCGTCAGGCTGCATAGAGGAGGACACCTTCCCGCTCGACGGTCGCCGGCAGCGAACAGAGCGCGTTTCGTTGCCGGTCGAACTCCGCGCGCGTCAACACCAGAATGTCTTTCGAAACGCTCATCCCGGCCAGCGCGCGGAAGGCGGCCTGCTCGCGCTGATAGCGGGGCAGGGGGGAGGACGTCAGCACCATGAGGAGATCATAATCGCTCTCAGGTCGGGCGTCCCCGCGGGCGTGCGATCCAAACAGATAGAGGCGTTCCGGCTGAAACGCCGACGGCAACCGTGTCACCATTTCCCTGGGGACCGGGTCGTCAAGCCGCGTGTCGGACATGTCCGTCTCGATGGGAAAGATGGTGCGGGAAATTATAACGTGATGGCGCCACGTGAACAAGCGCAGGCCTCGTCCGTGCCTGAACCCATTCTCTTTGATCACCCCATGCGTGGCGGATGTAGCCGTCTCGATCGGGGATCCTGTCCATGATGTGGGGACGCGCGGCGGGGAGCACCCCTGAACCTGTTGCCCTCAAGGAAAGCCATACGAACCAGGCAGGATGCGGTGAACGTATTCAACTAGGAGCAAAACTATGACACGTCCAATGATGAGTGCTCTCGCCCTCGTGACCATTCTGCTGACCGGCAGCGCCTTGCATGCGACCACGGGCCCAAGCGCCCCGACCGTTGAATTGCCGAAAACCGTGCACTTCGTATCGCCCGGGGGCGAGGATGTGGTCGCCGAGCCGGGGACCTATCGCGTGGAGACGCTCGTGGGAGGGTTACTGCGGTTAAGCCGCGAGAGGCAGGCATCACTCTTTGTCAAAGCAGAACCGATTACGCATGAACATGAAGAGGAGCTGGAGACAGCCACCGCACTGACCGTGTCGGGCGTAGACCTGGACCACCTGTCCCTCGCTTTGCTCATGCCGGGTGGCCACGGACTCGAGGCCGCGGGATCATTCAGTGGCCTGCGTAGGCAGATCGAACCGACTTTCGAGCAGTCTGGTAGAAAGCAAGTCCGAGAAGAGACGGAGGGTGAGGTCACGACAAGAGCCTTGCTGGCCCCGCCTATATTGGTCCCGATAGATCTTCCCAAATGCAAAAAGCACTTTGACACGACCGTGGGAAAAGGGGCCCCGTTTGTGATGGTGACGCTGGGGGATTCGATCATCTGGGGACAAGGCCATCGGGAGGACGATAAGTTTACGAGCCAAGTGCAGCGATGGATTAGCCAAAAGTATGGGCGAGCCGTGCGCAAGATCGTCTATGCCCATTCCGGTGCGACCATAGAGCCTACTACAGAGCCGTTCAGGATCGCAGACCACGGGGAAGTCAACTACAGCACCGCTACCATCTCTCAGCAGGTGGACTGCGTACCCCAAGATGTGGCCATCAATGCCGACTTTGTCCTGCTGGATGGGTGCATCAACGATTTCGATGCATTGCGTATCTTGGATCCCACAGTGGATAGAGTCTGGATCCGCAAGGAGGCCGAGGGTCGTTGTGGGGCACGCATGCCGGCCTTGCTTAGAAAAGTTCTTGTGAAATTTCCCAAGGCGAAGATTGTCGTCACCGGCTATTTTCCAATAGTTTCCACCCGAAGCAATCCGGCAGGGGAAGCCCTTCTCAACGTCGCGCTGGAGGCCAAAGCGTGGATCTCCGCTCACGTCTTGAAGCGGTGATCATCTCACCGGGAAGCCTCCGGCCCTCCGGGGGCTTTCTTTCTGCTCACACCTCATAGGAAGGCAACCATGAATTCATATAGTAGAAACGAGTACTTCAAAAATAGAAAAACTCATAACTATTTGATTAATTTATATTTCTATAGTGTTGTTCCGCGTTGTATTATTTTGCCTTGACCATTATGAAAACTTTCAGTATTCTGACTTCAGCATTTAACGCCACAACGAGGTACAACGTTATGCGCGAACCCAAGTACACTGCGTCACCGTCGAGGTCTAACCGTCCGGGATGGTCTGTCAGTTTTCGTCATCCACTGCGTAACGATAGTCGAGGCAGACCGGGACTTAAGATACGTCGCGGCTTAGGCACTGCAAATCTTCACGAGGCTGAGCGAATGGTAGATGAAATGAATACCATTCTAAGCGATTCGTCATGGTGGAATGCATCGAGGCGTAGAGAGGCGGAACTACGATTCTCCCAACCAATTGTTCAAGCCTTCTTCGATGAGATTCAGGCTGGCAGAGAGGACCCCGAGTCATTGCGAGAGAAAATTATCCGGCTTCCGTCGGCAAAAGAAGATGGTTACTCCCGGGTCTTTTTCGTCGGAACGACGGGGGCAGGCAAAACCTCACTCCTTCGACAACTGATAGGCTCTAACCCAGATCGTGATCGTTTCCCATCAACAGCACCCGCCAAGACTACTATCGCCGACATCGAAATGATCCAGGCCGAAGGGACCTTCGAATCTGTTGTTACGTTTTTCTCAGAGTTCCACGTACAGGCAAACATCGAGGAATGTCTCATTGACGCATGCCTTGCTAAATTTGATGGCGCCCCGAACCACAAGGTGGCCGAGAGACTCCTCAACCACCGCGATCAAAAGTTTCGATTGAGCTATGTACTCGGAAGTTTGCAGCAGGAATCTCACCACGACGATGACAGCGATTTCTCATTCGATGACCGGGAACCAGAAGAAGCTTTCCTTAAGGATACGGAGATTACCGAAAATGACCGCTCTCAATACCGCCAAGTAATCGAAACCTACCTAGCGAGAGCGGGCCAACCCACAGAAGCTGCCATTACGCAATTGCAATCGGACCTAGAGCTAGACCTAAACACTGCAAGCGGTCAAGATCGCGAAGCCGCGCGCCAGTTAATAGAGGAAACCATCGAGGAATATCTCCGCCAAGATGAACCATTCCATGAGCTCGTTCAGGATATCCTGGACGAAGTGCGAACCCGCTTCGACCAAGTGAAGGTGGGTGAATTTCATCGTAGCAGGGGCAACTGGCCAGAATACTGGACATTCCAATCTCCTGACCGCGACGAGTTCATCCGAACCATTAGATGGTTTTCCAGTAATAGCTGGACCCAATATGGCCGCCTATTGACACCTTTGGTAGAGGGCATTCGCGTAAAAGGTCCTCTATTCCCTGAGCTCGACCATGAGCGGACGAAACTCGTTCTCATCGACGGTCAAGGCCTAGGGCACACTCCCGACTCATCTTCGAGCGTAACCACCCATGTGACACAACGCTTTGGTCACGTGGATGTTATTCTCCTAGTCGACAATGCACAGCAACCAATGCAGGCCGCTGCACTTTCAGTTCTCCGTACGGTCTGTTCCAGCGGTTACCATGAGAAGCTTGCGATCGCCTTCACCCATTTTGATCTTATCAAGGGACACAACCTTCCATCATTCGCGGACAAGCGCTCGCATGTCATGGGCTCCGTTACGAACGCGCTCTCCAATTTAAAAGATGTCCTCGGCGCACCTGTAGTGAAGGCTGTCGAACAGAGCATAGAACAAAGATGTTTCATGCTCGGTGGCGTAGACCGGCCGCTTGCACAACTTCCATCAAGAGCAGCCGACTATATGAAGAAATCGCCAGCGAGACCGATGTTGAGTACGACACACTCCGTCCCGTAGCTGATCTTGTCGCACGCCTCACGGAGTCAATCTCACGATTTCTAGATAATCCACTCGAGTGGACTCGGAAGCCTGTGGATAATTCAGAGGAGCAAATCGCGATCTCTCAGATAAGGCGGGCAGTATCAGAGATATTCCACAGCTTAGCGGTCACACGCCTGGTAGAAGATCACTTAGCGGAGTGGCGGACCGCGTATGATAGCGCTCCTTATCGAGGTGCTGGCTCAACCTCTCGTCGAGCTAGCGCCATACGCCAGATTTACGACTCAGCTGCGCCCTTCCCGGATGCGGTTATGACAAAACCGTCTGTTGAATTTCTTAAAGAGATCCGCCACATCGTAACTGAAGCGATTTTTAGCAACGGTGGTCAGGTTCGCCTTGCCGACGGGACCTGATCCCTAAATGAGAAACAGCAAACTGATGGGGGGTTGTTCCTTGGCAGGAAGTGCAACAAATATGGTTGAGCAAGGGAGGATATAAGGGAGGATATAATGACGCTTCTACTTATAAGCACACAGTTGTCGCCATGCTGTTCACATGAAGCACAGATTGTTCGTAGCCGACAAGGAGGTTTCGTATCGAGAAACTGCCTCAAATGTGGTGCGTCTCACTATGTGAATGAAGATCAAATCCCCAAACTTCCCTGTGGACTTTGCACCATACCTGTGCAAATTACTAAAAACGATGGGACTAATTACTTTTTCGAATGCCGAACTTGTCAGGAGCACTACAAGATTGCAGACATTGTCCCTCCCTGGAGTCAGGAGTTCCAATACTCTGGACTCGCCGCATATGGCGATCCGGGGCTCCCTTATTGAACAACTTTGGGGTATGGCCTTATCAGTGACATGGGACTGAACCCCTCGACAGGACTGTGCTAAATCTGTCCCCGAACTGGATCAAAGAGACCGGACTAGATAGGAAAGACTGGAATCTTTATAATGCACGTAACCCCTTGATTGGCCATATAAAGCGGGAAACCAGGCGCCAGGACAGAGAGTTAGCAATTTCCACTTGATCAGCCTTCGAACCCGCAGGTCTCAGGGTCAACTCCTCACAAATACTCGCACTCGACCAACAGGCTGCGACTCACCGAACGATCCCTAACCACTTCACTGTGCTAAAGTTGTGCTTTTTTCTGCCTCCCCTGATCCGATAGTTCTAGACTCTTCTCAACGTAAGGCTTGAGGCCAAGAAATGGATCGCCGCTCACGCCTTGAAGCGGTGATCTCCTCACCGGGAAGCCTCCGGCCCTCCGGGGGGCTTCCCTCAACCTCACAATCAGTTATTACGGGGAGCAATAAATGTTTGACACCTCAAGCGGCGTAATGAACGTTCGGATGGCGAAAGTAGTTGCGCACCTTGTCGGGCCGGCGCTGGGTGCTCCACAAGAATCGGCGCACGTTGCCGACCAACTCGAGCGGAGTGCGCGGTCGCTTTCGCCCCACCGCATTGGTCTTGACATCCTGGTTGAGCAGTTCGTCCGGGTTGAGCTCCGGGGAATATCCGGGAAGGAAAAACAGACGAATCTGCCGCCGATGACGCTTCACCCATTGCTTGGTGTGGGTGCCCACATGCACCGGATGCGAATCGATGACGAGGACGAGCTTGCGCCGGGTGTGGCGAAGGAGCCGCCGCAGAAAGACCACGAACACCCTCTGTGTGAAACGACCCGAAAAGACCATGAAGGCGAGGGTTCCCCGGTTGGTCAGAGCCGAGATCATGTTGCAACGAAATCGTTTGCCTGTTCCTGGAACGACGGGGGTCTGGCCCCGCCGGCCCCAGGAACGTCCCGCTTGATGATCCGAGCGCATCCCGGTCTCGTCGCCCCAAAAGATCGTCGCCTTCTCCCGTCGGGCCAGCGCGCGGATGGCCGGGTACTGCTTCTTCAGCCACCGACGCACCGCCTCGGGGTCTCGCTCGTAAGCCCGCCGGATGGGTTTCTGGGGCGTCAATCCCCAGTGCCGCAGATAGCGCCCCACCGTCCAGACAGACAGCCGAACCCCGAACCGCTGGACCATCAGATCCCGCACCGCTTCCCGCGTCCAGAGGAAAAAGGGCATCTTGAGTTGATCGGGGCAGCGGTCGGTGATGAGACGGACCATCGTGGCGGCCTGATACGGCTTGAGCCGAGCCACTGGCGGCCTGCCCCGCGGTTTCGATCTCAAGGCTCGGAGACCACCATCACGCCATCGCTGATGCCACCCGTTGACCGACTGCCGCGACACCCCGAACAGGCGCGCGGCCTGTGCTTGCGCCATCCCCTGGCAAACCGCGTGCATCACGCGCCGACGCACGGCATCCAAAGCCCCAGGCGACAGGCATCGAGCATCCTCGCGCATGACGGGTAAAATGATCGCGCATTTCACTCAGCCTGTCAAACATTTTATGCTCCGGTTAATAAGCCCCTCGTCTTCCCCTCTCCACCCTTCCGGGGGGGCGGAGCCTGTCAACAACTTTGAGACACCGACCGGTGGCATTTAGTGAGCACCTTCGATGAGCGCCGGTTCGGGATGCGACAGCGCGTGGACCACCGAATCGGGGGGGCCCCCCGATATCGGCCCGGGTCACGATCGTCGATCCCTGGGCATCCTGATGCGTCGGTTTCTTCACGGGCGGGTTGATCCACACCTCCTGGGGCACGTCTCGGGGAGAGGGCGGGTTGCGGACAAATCTCTCCGGGTGCCGCGCGAAGGCCTGGTCCAACGTCCTCTGTCGCGCGGCGAGAATCCCCGGGGCGCGACCGTAGTGGACCGCCTCCGGGGTCATCATCCCGATGCCCGAATGGCGGTGCTCGGTGTTGTACCAGCCGAAGAACGTTCTGCAGTGCCCCCGTCCGTCCTGGAGGGACCCGAAGCGCTCCGGGAAGCCGGGCTGATACTTCAGGGTCTTGAAGTGCGCTTCGGAGAACGGGTTGTCGTTGGAGGTGTGTGGCCGCGAGAGCGACTTGGTGATCCCCAGATCCGCCAGCAGCAGGGCGACGGGCTTGCTGGTCATTGAGGAGCCGCGATCGGTGTGGGTCGTGAGTTGGCCCGACGCGATGCCCTGCCGACGGCAGGTCTCCTCGATGAGCTGCGTGGCCAGGGCCGCGCGCTCCTGCGTGGCCAACAACCATCCGGTCACGTACCGGCTGAAGATGTCCAGCAGCACGTAAAGGTAGTAGTAGGTCCACTTCACCGGTCCGAGCAGCTTGGTGATGTCCCAGGACCACACCTGGTTCGGGGCCGTCGCCAGCAGCTCGGGCTTGTGATAGACCGGATGGCGCAGTTGGTCACGGCGCTCCCGCACTTCCTGGTGCGCCTCGAGAATCCGGTACAAGGTCCGCTCCGAGCACACGTAGCGGCCTTCATCCAGGAGCTGGGTGTAGACCTGGGCCGGGGCACGATCGACGAACCGCGGCTCGTGCAGCACCGCCAAGGCGGTCTGCCGCTCCGCCGGCGAGAGCGCCCGAGGCGGGCGGCGCCGTGCGGTGCGTGCCGGCCGCGGCCGCTGCTGCCGATAAAAGCTCGAGCGAGCCAGCCCCATCGCCGCGCAGGCCGGGGCGACTCCGAGGCGATTGTTGACGTCTGCGATGGTCTGGATCACGGCGTGACGTCGCTCTCGGGCAGAGCGATCCCTAGGAGCATCGAGACTTTTTTTTGGAGATCCACCAGCGCCTCGGCCCGCT
The DNA here is from genome assembly GCA_016235225.1 of Nitrospirota bacterium. Classification (GTDB taxonomy): domain Bacteria; phylum Nitrospirota; class Nitrospiria; order Nitrospirales; family Nitrospiraceae; genus RSF151. The sequence goes on from JACRLS010000272.1 coordinate 16,184, forward strand.
CGGCGCGAGCCTTCCACCGCCGCGTCTCGCGTTCCAGTTCCACAATCTTGTTATCCCGCGGGTCGGGCGGCGCACGCTTCGGTCCGCGTTTCTTCGGTGCCAGCCCGGCCATCTCGCCCCGATCCCGGGCGGCCCGCCACACCGACAGGTGGGAGCTGTACAACCCCTCCCGCCGCAGCAAGGCCCCGATCTCTCCCGGCGCGCAGGTCTCCGCCTCCTTGAGCACCGTGCGCTTGTACTCCGCGCTGAACCGCCGTCTGGCTGCCTTCTCTGCCACTTCCACCTCCGGTATCACAACCGATGCCGTGAGACTTTCCATCAACGCACTTCCTTGCTCCGCCCTCTACAGTAAACTCTGCGGGGGGCAGTGTCTCACTCATGTTGGCAGAGAGGGGTCTGCGGATTCTCGGCGCCATACGCATAGAGAGCAAGTCGCCCGATCAGCAAGAGGTCGAGCTGAGTGTCAGTGTCCCGGACATACTCCTGGAGCAGCCGGATGA
>JACRLS010000273.1 GCA_016235225.1 Nitrospirota bacterium
GCTTCCGTCGGAGACGCCGAGGCACGCCTTTGCGGACCATGCGGAGTTCAATGCGCTTCTTGCCCGCGACGCTGTTCCAAACGGGAGCATCGTGCTGGGGGGCGCGAATTTCGGATGCGGATCATCGCGCGAACAGGCCGTTTCCGCTTTGAAAGGGCATGAGCTGGCAGTCGTTGCGAAAGGGATCGCGCGGATCTTTCTTCAGAACGCCATCAATCTCGGGTTATCAGTCGTCATCTGTCCGGACATCGAGGCTGATGAAGGCGACATCCTCGACATCAAGGACGGAAAGGTCGTGAACGTTTCGACCGGACGCGAGTTCTCGACGACGCCTCTTCCCGTGGCGCGGAAGGCCGTCATGGAGGCCGGAGGCCTCATCGCTTATACGCGCGAGCGCATGATGAACGGCCCGAAGAAACTTCCGAAGCGGACATTCCGCATCGGCTGGCTTCCGGGGGACGGCATCGGAAAAGAAGTCTGCGCTTGCGCACGGATCGTGTTGAACGCGGTTGATTTTCCGGCTGAATATTCTCACGGCGACATCGGCTGGGACTCTTGGCGCACGGAAGGCGACGCCCTTCCGGAGCGCACCATCGAGCTTCTCAAGAACGTCGATGCGGCGCTGTTCGGGGCGATTACCTCAAAGCCCGTGAAGGCAGCGGAGGCAGAGATCTCTCCCGGACTGAAGGGGAAAGGACTCGTCTATCGCTCGCCGATTGTCAGGATGCGGCAGCTTTTTGACCTCTACGTCTGTCTTCGCCCCTGCAAGGCCTATCCCGGGAATCCAGGAAACTACAAGGATGGGATCGACCTGACGGTCTTTCGCGAGAACACCGAGGATCTCTACGCGGGCGTGGAATTCTCGCCCGTGCCGGATGAACTCTCGACCGTTCTTGCGAAGCTGTCGAAGAACTTTGCTCCGTTCAAGGATCTGTCCGGAGATGCCTACGCGATCTCCTGCAAGATCAACACGAAGAAAGGGTCGGAGCGGATCGTGCGCGCCGCGTTCGCATACGCGCGCACGCACAAGCGCAAAAAGGTGACGTCCGTCGACAAGGCGAACGTCGTCCGCGCGACCGACGGGCTGTTCCTCGAGATGGCACAGGCCGTCGCGAAGGAGTATCCCGAGATTGTGTTCGACAACGCGAACATCGACGCGATCTGCATGTGGCTCCTGAAGAATCCTTTCAACTTCGATGTGCTCGTGGCGCCCAATCTCTACGGCGACATCATCTCGGACCTCTGCGCCCAGATGGTGGGAGGGTTGGGATTCGGCTGCTCCGGGAACATCGGGGAGAGGCTTGCGGTCTTCGAGCCTACGCACGGCTCGGCCCCGAAGTACGCAGGGATGAATAAGGTGAATCCCATCGCGACCATCCTTGCCGCGAAGATGATGCTTGAGTGGCTTGGTGAGACGCAAAAGGCCGCCGACATCGAAGGCGCGGTCGCGAAGGTCATTCGCGAAGGGGTGGTCCGTACTTATGACATGGGCGGGGCGGCGTCGGCGACCGAAATGGCGGAGGCCGTTGTCCGAGCCCTTGCGTGATCGTTCGTTCAACATCGCAACGAACAATTCTGCCCAGCTGAGCGATCTTGAAAGAAATGTTCGAGGCTTACAACGGCGCGGTATGTGTGAACATGGTGAGATGGTTTGGGTCATCAAGCATGGGGCCCCTCAGACATCCATGGTGAGGACTAAGAGGAGTCTTTCGGACGAAGAGATATGGGCGATCATCCAGTATGAGCGGTCCTTCGCGGCCGGGCACGGCCCTCGTCATGGCAGGGGGCCGCGCGGCGGATGGGGTGCATGGGACCCCCCGGAAGGCATGGGACCTTGCGGTGGTAGCGGCGGTATGATGGGCGGAATGCGACCAGGCGAATAGCCTTCCGGTCTTCTGCCCCATTTTGGGACTCTCGTTTCATGTTCTCGGGGCGAGGATGCCTCACCCTCCTTCCGGTTCTTCCCCGCGATTCGACAATGCCTTCGCTAGGTGCATACTTTTCTGTGGCTTTTGCTGCGCCCCATCACAGCCCAAGCTGGCATGCCCCCTGCTTTACCATCTCTTGGGCTCGACCTGTCCGAGCCACGAAGTGTGATGTCACAATCCACCATCCTGACACAAAGGAGTAAAGACCATGTCGGAATCCAACGCAAAATTTTCACCGGGAGCCGTCGGGCTCGCGTTTCTGGGCGGGGCGCTCATCGGGACCGGCCTGGCTTTGCTGCTCGCACCGATGTCCGGTCGGGAGACGCGAGAGAAGATCAAGGACTTGGCGCAGCGCGCTGAGGACGAGATCGCGGCCAAGGTCAAAGATCTGAAGCAGACGATGGAGTCCTGCAAGCAGGCCTGTGAAGAGCAGGTCAAGAGCCTCCGGGGATAGAGGGCATGTTCGCGATCCGTTTCCATGGGCGCGGAGGGCAGGGTGCGAAAACGGCCGGCCGCATCCTGGGGACGGCGGCGTTTCTAGGAGGATGGACGGCGCAGGATTCGCCGCTCTACGGAGCCGAGCGACGCGGCGCCCCCGTGTCGGCCTACACGCGAATCGCGCGGGGGCCGATCCGTGAGCGTGGCGTCATCACGAGGCCGGACCTCGTGGTCGTGGCCGACGACACACTGATCCGTGATCCGGTGGCGCGTGTGCTCGACGGGGTCCACCAGAACACGGTCCTGTTCGTGAACACGGCCTCCTCTTCCGAACAGCTCCGCACCCACGACGCGCTGCCTGGTCGCATCAGCACCCTGGATGTGACCGGCCTCGTGCTGAAGGCGATGGGGAAGGTGGGCTCGCTGAGCGCGCCCCTGGGGGCTGTCGCCGGTCGCATGCTCGGGCTGACGCGCCGCTCCCTTACGCAAGCCCTGACACAAGAGCTGGAAGATCTTCGGCTTCCGGCCGCGGTGATCGAGGCCAATCACGCCGTGGCCCTCTCCTGTTATGAGGCCGTGACTCCGGTGCCGGTTGCAGAAACCGTGGATGCCATCAGCGAGCCGGCGCGTCTGTGGTCGCCGGTGTACGAGCCTCCCACCAAAGGGACCGCGATGATCTCCGCGTCCGGCAACACCCCGCTCCGCAAGACCGGCGATTGGCGAACGCTCCGTCCGGTGTTGGTCCCGAAGAAATGTAACGGGTGCTTTCTCTGCTTTGCCTACTGTCCGGAAGCCGCGATCAGCATGGCGGACGGCGACAAACCCGTGATCGATTACGACCACTGCAAAGGCTGCATGCTCTGTGTGGAAGAGTGCCCGACCGCGGCGCTCGTCGCCGTTCGAGAGACGAGCGCGCCGCAGGCTGAGGCTCAGGTTAAGGTTAAGGGTGAGACGGCAAAGCAAGGTTAAGGCTGAGGTCAAGGTGGAAGTGATTTTTGAGAGCAGGAAGGCTGCCCGCGGAGCCACTCATCCGTGATCCTTACCTTAACCTCAGCCTCAACCTTCAGGCTGACATAGCGATGACTGCCGAACTGATGACCGGCAACATGGCCGCCGCATGGGGAGCCAGACTGGCGGAGGTGGATTACATTCCGTCCTTTCCGATTACGCCGCAGACCGAGATCGTGGAGGCGCTGTCGGAGTGGTGCGAGACGGGATCCCTCGCCGCGCGCTTCGTGACGATGGACTCCGAACATTCCATGATGACGGCGGCCGGCGCCGCGGCGGCGACGGGCGCGCGCGTCTTCACGGCCACGTCCAGTCAGGGGCTGCTCTATGCGTTTGAGATCCTGTACACGGTCGCGGGATGGCGCGTGCCCTTGGTGCTCGTCAATGTGTCTCGCGCCCTGGCGTCTCCGATCACGCTCGAGCCGGATCACAATGATGTGCTCTCGGCCCGAGACTCCGGGTTTCTCCAGATTCACGCGGAAACCTGCCAGGAAGTGATGGACTCGATTCTGATGGGCTATCGCATCGGCGAGGATCCTCGCGTCTGTCTGCCCGTCATGATCAACCTCGATGGGTTTTATCTGTCCTTCACGCGCGAACCGGTCAGTCGTCCCGACCCGGAACAGGTGCGAGCGTTTCTCCCTCCATTCCGCCCGGCTCATCTGGGATTTAGAGCGTCGGCGCCCCATGCACAGGGAGTCGCGGTGCTGGGCGGGGCGTCCTACAGCTACTTTCGGCATCAAATACACCTGGCGTCCCGCAACGCCTTGCAGGTGCACGACGAAGTCGCCGCAGACTTCGCGCGGCTGTTCGGGCGGCGGTATGGACTCGCGGAGGGATATCGATTGGAGGATGCCGAGGATGTCCTGGTCATGAGCAACGCCTTTACGACGAAGGGGCGGGCGGCCGTCGATGCCGCGCGAGCACGAGGCCGGCGGGTCGGGCTCCTGCGGCTCC
>JACRLS010000261.1 GCA_016235225.1 Nitrospirota bacterium
TGTAACAAGAGTTGTTGCCGGTGTATGAGTGATCGTGGCGTCCATAAGTATGGGGAAACGGGCAGGGTGATCCTGCCCGTTTCTTTTTGTGTACGGCATGACAACTCTCTTCGTTGACCACTTCCCCCAAAGGCCCATGCGCGTCGGCTACTATCAGTTTGACTGCGTCTTCGGCGAGGTGAAGCGCAACCTGGATCAGGTCTCGCAGGCCTTGTCGAACGTCAGCGCAGATCTGCTGGTCTTGCCCGAGTTCTTGTCCTCCGGGTATCAGTTCATCTCGAAACAGGAAGTGCTCGATCTTGCGGAGCCGGTGCCTGATGGGCCGACCACGCAGCGATTGATGGAGATCGCGCGAGCCCGCAACATGGTGCTTGTCGGCGGCCTGGCGGAACGCGCGAGAGACCACGTCTATAATTCGGCGGTGGCGGTCGGACCGAACGGCTTGATCGGTTGCTATCGGAAAACCCATCTCTTCTTCGAGGAGACGCTGTTCTTTGCTCCCGGCGACACCGGGTTTCACGTCTGGGATATTGGGCAGGCTCGTATCGGGGTGATGGTCTGTTTTGACTGGTTCTACCCCGAGGCCGCTCGAACCCTGGCGCTCAAAGGCGCCGATATTCTCTGCCACCCGTCCAATCTCGTGCTGCCCTATTGTCCGGATGGGATGGTCACCCGTTGTTTGGAGAACCGAGTGTTCAGCATCACGGCGAACCGAATCGGCGCCGAAGAGCGGGGAGGCAAGAAGTCACTGACCTTCATCGGGAGCAGCGAGGTCGTCACGCCGTGCGGGCAAGTCCTTGAACGAGCCCTCCGCGACAAGGAGGCGCTGGCCGTCGTGGAGATTGATCCCGCTGAGGCCCGCAAGAAATCACTGAATCCGTACAACGATCTCCTCGCGGATCGACGACCGGCGCTGTACCAGGCCTCGTGAGCCTCCTTACCGGCTTGATCCGTTTCCGTTCAGCGCAGTAAGATGAAGGCACCAGGTTTTCAGATGCCGATGTCTATGGCGCCCGACACCCTCCCGCTGAATAAAGGCATTTTTCTCGTCGCCAGTCCGGCGTTGCGCGATCCGAACTTCCGGCAGGCGGTCGTGCTGCTCTGTGAGTACGGCACCGAAGGGGCGCTCGGCGTGATCGTGAATCGTCCAACGGCGGTGTCACTCACGGAGGCCGTGCCTCAGATTCCGGTGTTGGAGGGACAAGGGCATGTCCTCTTTTCCGGGGGGCCCGTCCAAACCAATCAGGTTATGGTGCTCTATCGGGTGACGGAGGATCCGGGCGAAACCCACCATGTGTTCGACGGGGTCTATCTGGGGGGAAACCTCGGCCGGTTGGAGCGGCTCATAGTTACGCCGAACACCAACGAATCGTTCCGCGCATTTATGGGTTACTCAGGATGGGCCCCTGGACAACTGGAAAATGAAATGAAGACCGGTTCCTGGTTGACGCTCCCCGGCGATTCCTCCCTCGTGTTCGAGAAGGACCCCGTGCAGGTCTGGCCGGATATCTTCCGGTCGCTCGGCGGGCAGTTTGCCATGTACGCCGACATGCCGGCGGATCCGAGCCTCAACTGAGAAGGTGCAGGCTAAGGCTGAGGTTAAGGTTGAGAGGAAAAATCTCTCTTTCCCGGACCGAACCTGAACCTTAGCCTCAACCTGTTTTTCCAAGCAGCGGCTTCAAGAACCGTCCCGTATGGGATTCAGGAACCTGAACGACCTGCTCAGGGGTGCCCTGCGCCACGAGCCGCCCTCCGTCGTCCCCGCCCTCCGGTCCCAGGTCCACGATCCAATCCGCGCATTTGATGACGTCCAGATTGTGCTCGACGACCACCACCGTGTTGCCGGCATCGACAAGCTTCCCCAGCACGGCGATCAACTTGCGGATGTCGTCCAGGTGCAGGCCGGTGGTCGGCTCATCAAGGATGTAGAGGAGATCGCGGGCACTGGTGTCCTTCAGCTCGGCGGCGATCTTCAAACGCTGGGCTTCCCCGCCGGACAGGGTGGTCGCCGACTGTCCCAGCCGAAGATAGCCGAGGCCGATCGACGACAAGAGCCAGAGTTTTCTCGTCAGCCTGGTGGTGCCGGAGAAAAACGCCTGGGCGTCATCCACGGTCAGGTTCAGCACCTCATGAATGTTCTTGCCCCGATATCGCACGCTCAGGACGTGTGGATTGAACCGGTGCCCGTTGCAGCGGTCGCACGTGGCGTAGAGGTCCTCGAAGAAATACATCTCCAGCTTCTCGTACCCGGTCCCGAGGCAGTACTCGCAGCGGCCGCCGCTGGTGTTGAATGAAAAGTGGGCGGGACCCAAGCCGTTGCGGCGAGCCTCGGGGAGCGATCCGAACAGCGCGCGGACATCGTCAAACGCTTTGAGATAGGTGATCGGATTAGATCGCGGCGATCGACCGATCGGTTGCTGGTCGATCAAACGTACTCCGGCCAAGGGTCAAGCCGTTGCCTTTCCGGCGGGTGGGTGGAAGCGGGATGCGTTCTTCTCCACGCAGGTAGCGGGCCGTGAGCGGGCGAGGATCGCCGATGAATGCGTCTCTCGCAGCCGCGCAGACGAGCTCACCGCCCTTTTCACCGGAGTAAGGACCGAGTTCCACGATGTGGTCGGCCGCCCGGATCATTTGGGGGTCATGCTCCACCACGACGACGGTGTTGCCGCCGTCGGCCAGGTCTCGGAGGATGTCCGCCAATGTGGCCGTGTCCCGGGCGTGCAGGCCAATGGTGGGCTCGTCGAGCACGTAGAGGGTACCGACCAGTCGGGAGCCGAGCTGGTTGGCCAGCGCAATCCGTTGGTGTTCCCCGCCGGAGAGGGTCTTTGTCTGCCGGGACAAGGTCAGATACCCGAGGCCCACTCGACGCAGAAAGCTGAGTTTCGCCCGAAGCGGGCGGAGAATATCTTTCGCCACGTCCGCTTCAAACGGCGAGAGCGAGAGGGTCTCGAACCAGTCGGCCGCCTCCCGGACGGTGAGGTTCATGACCTGCTGCACATCGTACTCGGCGATCTTGACGAACAGCGCCTCCGGCTTCAGACGGCTGCCGTGGCAGCTCGAGCAGGGGGAGGGGCTCCGGTACCGGCTCAGGAATACCCGGACGTGCAGCTTGTAGCGCTTCTGCTCGAGATGTTCGAAGAAGGCCGTGATTCCTTCAAACCGCTTGTCGCCGGTCCAGAGCCATGCGCGTTCTTTCTCGGACAGCATTGCGAAAGGCGTGCTCAAGCTGACACCCTTGCGCTTCATGGCGAGGAGCATCTGTTTCTGCCACCAGTCCGAGCCGGGCTTTGTCCAGGGCTCGATTGCGCCGTTGGCCAGTGAGCGATTGCGGTCCGGCACGATCAGGTCTTCGTCGTAGCGCAGGATATTGCCGAACCCCTTGCACTCTGGACAGGCCCCCAGCGGGTGATAAAAGGAGAAGAGCATGGGCCGGACCGGCTCAAACCGGCGGCCACAGGACTGACAGCGGAAATCTGTGCTGTAGGTCTCCGGAGGCTGGCCGATGACCTCGACGCGGCAGAGGCCGTCGCCTTCCCTAAAGGCGGTCTCGACGGCTTCCACGAGGCGCGTGCGGTTATCCGCTCGCAGCACGAGGCGATCCAAGACCACATGGAGAGGCGTGCGTTTCTCCCCCCGGCCCTCGCCCGGGTACCCGTTGCCGGGGGACCCATTGCGTGCCTGTTGCAATGGGTCGCCATTGCAACAGGCGATGGGGAGAGGAGAGGTCGGCCTTTCGTGTGCGAGTCGCGCAGATTCTCCCTCTCCCCCACGGGGGAGAGGGGAGGGTGAGGGGGGGCGTGGAATCACTACGTCCGCGTGGAGGTCGAGAATGTCCTCGCCCGCCTTAATCCGGGTAAAGCCGCGCGTGAGGAGCGATTGAATCAATGTACGGTCATGGCCCGGGCCGATATCTTTGAGGGGGAAGAGAATCATGGCCCGTCCGTCTGGAAATCGGGTCAGCAACTCATCGGCTACGGCTCCGGGGTGGTACCCGCGCGCGTACGTCTTGCAGTCTGGGCAGACCGGGCGTCCGATCTTGGCGAACAACAGACGGAGCAGGTCGGCGATCTCCGTGGCGGTGCCGACGGTGGAGCGGGCGGTCCGGATCGGATTTTTCTGTTCGATGGCAATGGCCGGACGGACATTCATGATCCGGTCCACGTCGGGCCGCTCCACCTTCTCCAGAAACATGCGCGCGTAGGTGGAGAGGGACTCGACATAGCGCCATTGCCCTTCGGCGAACAAGGTGTCGAAGGCCAAGGAGGATTTGCCCGAACCGGAGAGGCCGGTAATGGCCGTCACTCGGTTGTGGGGGATGCGCAACGAGATATTCTTAAGATTGTTCTGCCGCGCGCCCTCGACGATGAGGTCGGCGGAATCAGGGGGTGTGGGTGTAGGGTTTGTCACGCGCAGAGTCGTAAAGTGAATCCGACATCCTAGCAAGGGGGTCTCGGGTGCTTCAACAAGCGAATGGGGGGGGGAAACCTCGAAGCCCAAAGAAACAGGCTTACTTGCCGATGGGTGGGGCGGCGTCTCGGCTGACGAATGGAGGAGATGGTCGGGCTGACGGCTTCCGCTCAGGGCCAGAGGCGTTTTGGTCCGCCGTACGCCACGGCTCCGCTTGGCTGCGGAACTTGGTCCGTGGAGCGCGTGGCGAAGATCAAGACCGTCGGCGGTCGTCGCTGGCATCAGAGAGAACGATACTGGACGGTTCCCCGCACCGATGGAGCCATCA
>JACRLS010000274.1 GCA_016235225.1 Nitrospirota bacterium
CATCGACTATATCAATCGGCTGCTCCGGAGTCCAAAGGCGCGCGTGTACGACTATCTCGCGTCGGAGTACGTCAATGACGTCCTAGACGACCACTGCGCCGGGCGGGTCAACCATCGGCTGCTCATTTGGTCGTTTCTGAGCTTCGAGTGGTGGTTGCGCCGATTCATGCCGGCGTAGGACATGGAGAGAGGAAGGGAGAGAAGTCATGTTGTGCGACGGGGAAAGCTTGATCGTCCGGGAGTTGTTCCAGAAATACGGCTATAGCCATCAGGATACGGCCAAGGTGTACCTCCTCCACAAGACGCTCCAGGACTGGCAGGTGTCGTTTCTCTACAAGACTGGACTGAAACCACACCATGAGTTTCTCGATGTCGGCTGTGGATGGTTGCGCCTGGCGGTTGCGCTCCTGCCATACCTGGAGGAAGGACGGTATCACGGCGTTGATGCGACGCAGCGCAACCTGGATATCGGACGGGAATTGTTGTGCAGGCTCGGAGTCCGGCAGCAGCCTCAGTTGCTTTGCAACGCGGACTTCCCCTTCGAGCGCTTCGGCAAACAGTTCGACGTCGTGTTTTGCCATGCCGTCTTGACGCATTTGAGTCACGCCCAGATCGAGCAATGCATCGAGAATCTGTCTACGGTCACGAAGCCCGGCGCCATGGGCTACTTCACATTCTATCTGGCGGAGCGGGATTCCGAGCGACCGCAGATCTATCGCTTGGCCGACGGGGAGACGCTGGAGTTCTCCAGCGCCTTCGTCTCCTTGAAGTATTTTCACTCCCTGTTCAAGCGCCTGGATCTCAAATGGGACTATCTCAAAGGGGAACGCCATCCCACCGGACAACAGGTCATCCGAGTGCGGTTCACCGGGCGGCCGGTGCGCTCAGTTGTTCCCGAGAAGCTTGCGGATATCCCTTCGACCGCACTTCACATGCGGTCAGCAGGAGGGATGGTCGACCGGTCGGCGGCGCGTATCAGAGAGGAGGTGGCGCCGGGCCTCTACCACTCTATTCTGAGCGCGCCCGGCCCTTACGGCATGCATGAACTCCCGCGATGGCGAGAGGAGGTCTTGAATCGTGGCTATGCGGTGGTGCGCAGGTTTTGTTCGGAGGCCGATAGCGTGGCGATTCGCGAATGCTGGCATCGCCATCCCATGCCGACCGGCAAGAAGGGGTACTGGATCGGGCGACCGGATTTCGCCATGCACGCGCTGCCCAGGCGGCATGAGGCGGATGGAGAGCGCTGGCCTGTCGACCTGCGCTATGAGTGCCTGTTCTGGAATCGTCCCGTCCATCGACTCAGTTACGAGATCGCTTGGGCGGCGAACGCGGTCAGGAACGCGGTCGTTGGGTCCGACCAGATCGGACCGTGGAAGCGCCGGCGTCCCCACACATGTCGATCATTGGGATCCCAGGCAACCACGCCTCATCCAGAATTCGCTGCTGCTCTCTCGATCCGGAGTCGACTATGTGGGAGGCGGAATGTTCTTAACTCTCAAGGACGGGTGTTGCGTGAATGTATTCGAAGCCGAACAGATGCAGCCCGGTGACCTGCTTGTCTGGGATCAAGAACTGACTCACGACGTGCCGCCGGTGACGGAGTCGGATCCGAACGATCCGCGCGCAGGCTTCTGGCGAATCCTCATGCCCATTCACCCGATCGTCGCGCGACAAGAATTATGGCAACCGGGAATGGTGAATCTTCCGGAACGAACGGCCGTTCCGGCACCCACGTCTGTCGAGGGTTATGGCGCCCGTCAGCCGATCCGAGGGTAGACAGAGAAAACGAGTGCGAACCGCGTTTGGGCAATCTTTGCCTAGAGATGGGCAACCCCGTGGGGCCCCGAGACGAGCAAGATCCTCGTCCCGTGAAAGGAGAGGAAATGTGCCGAGAATTTGCTCGGTTGGCGTGCTGGAAGAGCTCACATTGCGACGGACGCATGTCATACCGAATGGCATAGGTTTTGTACGACCATCGAACGGTGCTGTCATGAACGAGCGGACACGGCGGGAATCTGCATGAACATCGGCGTACACAATCTGACGGAGAAGGTCTTCGTGATTGCCGAAATCGGCGCCAACCACGAGGGCAATCTCGACGAGGCGAAACGCCTGATCGAGGCCGCCGCCACGTGCGGGGCCGATGCGGTGAAGTTTCAGACCTATCGGGCGGACAAGATCGTCGCGGCAAGCGAGACGCAACGACGGGCCCACTTTCGCCGACTGGAGCTGACGGATGACGCGTTTCAAACGCTGGCGCACGTCGCGCTGGAGTATGGGGTGATGTTTCTCTCGACTCCGTTTGACGTCGAGAGCGTGGACCTGCTCGATCCGCTGATGCCTGCGTTCAAGATCGCGTCAGGGGATCTGACGGCTGCCCCGCTCGTCGCCCACATCGCGGGGAAGGGGAAGCCGATCCTCCTGTCGACCGGCATGGCCGACATGGAAGAGATCTTCGACGCGGTTGAGGTGATCGAAAGGGCGAGTCCCTGTGGGGCCGGGGCTCCGCTCGTGCTGCTCCATTGCGTGTCGTCCTATCCGACGCCCGATGCGTCCGCCAACCTGAACGCCATCCCCTATCTGCGGGACCGAACCGGGAGGCTGATCGGCTACTCCGATCACACCTTGGGGGTCGAAGCCTGCCTGGCTGCGGTCGCGCTTGGCGCCCGCGTCATCGAAAAACATTTTACCTCCGACAAGACCCGCACCACGATGCGCGATCACCAGTTGTCGGCCGATCCGGCCGATCTCGCGCACCTTGTCAAAGGCATCCGCCGAGTGGAAGCCATGCTCGGTGAGACGGGCAAGGCCCTTCGTGAGGTCGAGGCGCAGAATCGTGTGAGCATGCGCCGGAGCCTGGCCGCTCGCACGGCCATTCACAAGGGTGAGGTCATCACCCCGGCGATGTTGACGGTCCTGCGACCAGGCACGGGATTGCCCCCCTCGAAGATGCATGAGGTGATCGGGTTGCGAGCGATGAAGGATCTGGTTCCGGGAGAGTTGCTCACTCAGGACGCATTGACGGAGATGGAGTCATGCGCGACGTAACCGAGTGTGTCCTCTGCGAGCAGGAGCGGACTGAGTTGTTGATGGACCTTGTTCGGATTGAGGGGAGCCCCTACGGTTTGGCTTCCCTACAAGGTCAGGCCGCTCAGTTCGTGATCTGTCGAGCCTGCGGGTTCGTCTTTCAAAACCCGACACTCGACGAGGGAGAGCTGTCCACTTTGTACCAGGGAGAGTACCGAACTGCTGACCCGCCCGACGAGTATCTGGAGAAGCAGCGCCAATTGGCGGTGCTGCTGTGCGACTGGATCGAGAGCGTGATCCCTGGAGCATGGCCGTATCGGCGCGTCCTGGACATTGGCTGCGGCGCCGGGTGTTTTCTTGCCGAGTTCGCCCGCAGGGGGTGGGAGGCGGTCGGCATCGACGGCAGCGCCCGCTGGACGGAATGGGGGCGGCGGCGCTTCGGTCTGGATCTCCGCGCGGGATTGTTCGGGCAGGAAGGGATGTCCGGCGAACAGTTCTCGCTTGTGCTCTTCTCGCATGTGATCGAACACCTGCCGACCCCTCTGCCCACGCTCCAGGCGATCCGTCGCTGCCTGGATCCCAACGGCGTCCTCTTTGTGGGAGCTCCGAATGTCCTGTTGCCGCCGACTTATGGATTAGAACGCAATTTCATGGCCGGCCCGCATGTCTGTGCCTATTCACCCCGAAGTATCCGCCGGATATTGGCGAAAGCGGGGTTTGAGGTGTGCGCACAGGATAACTGGGTTCCACGGGGGTTGAGGGTCGTCGCGAAACCGACCATCGAACCGTATCGTCCGGAGGCGTACGCGGCAGATGATTGGAAAGTGATCGCGCATCTCTATGACGGTCTGACACGAGGGCGCGATGCCGGGAGCTTTGCTAACAATGTGGCTGCCCTGATCCCTCAGGACTTTCTCGTCCTCGAGGAAATCAGCAGGAAAGTCCCGCCTGGAACGCATCGCATACAGAGGGAGAATGGACGGATCGTCAACATCGAGGTGGGGCTACCGTCGGGCTCCATTCCGTTGCTGAATCTGTCGTCCCCGCGGTCGGAGGATCGGCGGATCGGAGAGCATGGCCCGGACATTGCCGAAGGCGGCATCGTCGTCCTCATCGGCCTGGGATTCGGAGAGTATGCGTTGAGCCTCCTTCCTCTCTTGGAGCGTTACAACGCCAGACTCGTCATTTATGAGCCCGATGCGTACGTCATTCGGACCGCCTTTGCGGTGAGAGATCTGACGACCCTTCTGCGATCGAAGCGAGTCCGACTCTGTGTCGGTCCTGGGATCAGAATGACGGGGGTGACCAAGAGATGGTTGAGAACGGCGACGCGTATTGCGTGGCGCACGGATCCGATGATCAATAGGGCGGCTTATCGAGCCCTCTATGAACCTGTACAGCGGACGTTCGAACGGTGGTGTGACCATCTTCAGGAGGTGGCGGCCTAGAGTGTTCGGGCGGTTGCCGAGGGAACGACACCAGAAGTACGGAGTGCAAGGATGCGCTGGAAACCGACGACAGGTCCCTTTGCGGTGGACGGTCAGGAGGACGAGGCACAGATGACGGCGGAACAGGGCTATGCCCTCTACCGGGCGATGCTCCGGATTAGGCGGGTCGAGGAGGCGATCGCCCGCATGTACCCAAGCGACAAGATTCAAAGTCCTGTCCATCTCAGCATTGGCCAGGAAGGCGTGTCGGTGGGGGTCTGCCTGGCCCTCGGGCCGACAGACCGCGTGTATGGAACGTACCGTGGGCACGGCCTCTATATCGCAAAGGGCGGCGATCTGAAGAAGCTCTTTGCGGAGCTGTTCGGGCGTGTGACCGGCTGCGCCAAGGGCCGTGGCGGTTCCATGCACCTGGTCGCGCCGGAGGTGGGATTAATGGGCTGCTCCGCCATCGTGGCCGGGATCATTCCCGTGGCGGTGGGCGATGCGCTGGCGTCGAAGGTCCAGGGGAGTCAGCGGCTCGTGGTGGTGGTCTTCGGGGATGGGGCGGTGGATGAAGGCGTGTTCTTCGAGAGTGTGAACTTCGCCGCCCTGAAGCAGCTTCCCGTGATCTTCGTCTGCGAGAACAACGCCTACGCCATCCATTCGCGTGTCGCCGACCGACATCGGCAGGCGGAACTCTTTCGCTACGGCGAGAGCCTGGGGGTCCCCGGCGAGCGCTGCAACGGCAATGATGTGTTCGGCGTCCTCGGGACAATGGAGCGTGCCGTCGCCGACGTGCGGCGGGGCTGCGGGCCCCAGTTGGTGGAGTTCATGACCTACCGCTGGCAGGAGCACGTCGGCCCCAACACGGATCATGCGGAACCCTATCGCGATCCGCGGGACATCGAACGGGCGAGACGCTTCGATCCGCTCAATTGTGCCGAAGGCCGGCTGCGGGAGCGGCTGGACCTGACGGATGACCGGATCGCGGAATGGGAAACGGACGTCCAACGCGACATCGATGAGGCTATCGCCTTTGCGGAGGCGAGCCCCTTCCCCGATCCCGCGTCGCTCTTCGAAGACTTGTATGAGGAGGCCCCGTCATGCGGCTCGTGACCTATCGAGATGCGCTTCACGCGGCGCTGAGTCAGGCGATGGAAGAGGACCCGACCGTTTGCGTGATGGGGATCGGCGTCGACGATCACAAGGCGGTGTTCGGGAGCACCAAGGATCTGGTGAAGCGGTTCGGCCCGCATCGCGTGTTCGATACGCCGATTGCGGAGGGGGGAATGACCGGCGTCGCCATCGGGGCAGCCCTCGGCGGCCTCAAGCCCGTGCACATCCATATCCGATGCGATTTTCTCTACCTGGCTCTCGATCAATTGCTCAATCTGGCCGCCAAGTGGCGGTCGATGTTCGGCGGGCAGATGAGCGTGCCGCTCGTTGTCCGGGCGGTCGTCGGGCGAAGTTGGGGACAGGGGGCGCAGCATTCGCAAAGTCTCCAGTCCTTCATGATGCACGTGCCGGGCATCAAGGTCGCCATGCCGACCACCGCCTACGATGCGCAGGGCCTGCTGCTGTCCGCGATCGCCGATCCCAACCCCGTGTTTCTGTTGGAGCACCGGCTGCTGTACGAGCTCACGGGTGAAGTGCCGGACTATTGCCGGGCTATTCCGTTCGGGAAGACGGTTGTTCGCCGGGAGGGGGATGACGTGACGCTCGTCGCTAACTCCTACATGGCGGTCGAAGCCCTCCGCGCGGCGGATGTGCTGAGTGGATACGGAATTCAGGCCGAGGTGGTCGATCCGGTCTCGCTCGTGCCGATGGACGAGGCCACGATCCTCAACTCGGTCCGAAAGACAGGCCGACTGGTGGTGGTCGATACCAGTTGGGTGACATGCGGAGTGAGCGCCGAGATCGCCGCCCTGGTAGCCGAGAAGGCCTTTGACTCATTGAAAGCACCGGTCAAACGCCTGGGTATGCAGCGAACCGTCTGTCCGGTGAGCAAGCCGCTGGAGCGGGCCTTTTATCCCCACGCAGGAACCATTGTCGCGGAAGTGCTGGATCTGCTGGGTGAACAACGGCTCGACGTCCAGGTCCCGGAAACGGCGACGTCATTCAAGGGACCGTTCTGAAGATCGTTGTTCGTATCTAGTTCCTCGTATCTCGTTTGAGTCCGAACGGGAGACCTGCGACGAACGACGAGGGACGAATCTCGTGAAGCGTATCTCGTGGGGAGGAAATGGCAATGATGACCAAGACCGCTAGCGCCTCAGACGAGCGACGAGATACGAGCGACGAGATACGAGCGACGCCGGTGGTTCGTTATCCCTTAGCGCAAGACACCATTGATCGGGAGGATGTCCGGCGACTGATCCAGTGGCTGGAGACCAATCCCCGGATGACCCAGGGGGCGGTGACGCGGGAATTCGAAGACCGCTGGAGCCGCTGGTTGGGCATGC
>JACRLS010000082.1:0-10494 GCA_016235225.1 Nitrospirota bacterium
GGCAGATCGCTGAGCTGTTCCAGGGCGCCGGTGTGGCGTGTCAGATGACTGATGACATTCGGCGGACCAAGTGGGAGAAGATGTGCTGGAACTGCGTGTTCAACCCGCTGACGGTGGTCATTGATGATCGCGTCGCCAAAGCCCTGGATCACCCGGAAATGCTGAGCGTGATCCGCCAAATTGTGGGCGAAGTGTGTGCGGTCTCGGCCGGAATGAAAGTGCCGCTCTCTGCGGACATGGCCGACAAGGTCCTGCGTTGGACCCAGGAGATCCGGGACATCCATACCTCGATGTACGACGACTGGAAGGCGGGGCGGCCCACTGAGATCGACTCACTGAATGGGTATATCGTAGCGAAGGGTCGGGAGTTGGGAATCCCGACGCCCGTCAACGAAGCGCTCACCGCCATGATCAAGACCATCACCGAACGGGATCGGAGCGGGCTCGGTGTGCTGCGGATCGAAGGGGCGGTCGTTCAATCGATCACTCTTGATCGAGCAGCCCTGGCAGCCTTGCCGGTTGAGCACCAGGTCTCCGACGAGCGAACGACCGTCGCGGGTATGAAAGGCAAGGGGATTCGAATCAAAGGATTGCTGGACGTCCCCGCCGTACAGCTTGGGGCTGATCATGTGACCTTTCATTCGCAGGATGGGCAATTTTCCGCCAGTCTCACGTTGCAGCAGGCCCTCGACTTCGGCGTGCTGATCTATGAACTCGATGGGATGCCGCTTCCCGAGCAGAAGGGTGGTCCGTTCCGGCTTGTGACGCCCGGCCTCGGGGACCTCTGCGCGAACGTCAAAGGGGTGGGGCGAATCGAGATCACCAAGGGGCTTGGCAAAGATACGCGACCATCTCAGAAGTCGTGAAGTGTCATACGTCGTTCGTCAATCTTCGAGACGCTACCGAGTGCCGAGTGCCCTTCGACTTGGCTCAGGGCCATGAGCTTGTCGAATGGCTGAGTATCGCCCGGAGGTATTGAGTCGTGAGTATCGCGTAGTGAGTAGCGGAAGTAACGAGTATCGAGTATTGAGTCTGCTATTCGATACTCAGCACCCGATACTCGATACCTCCGGGACGGCACTCGTTACTCGATACTTGCTGCTCGCTACTCGATACGCGCTACTCGTGACTTCCTCCACGCTTCACGGTTGACCCATGCCGACTCACGCCGGTTTATCGTATCACTTGAATTTCACGCCAGCGCTCGGACTGATACCGCATTAAGAGAAGTCCCATGCGGACGAACCAATCGGCTGCCATGGCGCTCCACACATATACCAGCCCGAGATTCCACCAATAGCCGGCTGCGAAGGCGAGCGGCAGGCGAACACCCCACATGCCGGCGAGGGTGACGGTGAGAATGTATCGCGTGTCGCCGGCGCCTCGAAGCGATCCACCGATCACCATCGTGAGTGCAAGCGGGATCTGCGCGATCGCCGCGATTTTCAGAAACATCGTGCCGAGTTCGATCACGGCTTCGTCGCTGGTAAAGAGGCGCAGGAGGGCGTAGGGGAAAAAGAAAAACAGCAGTCCCATCCCGGCCATCACGATGGCGGCCTGTCGATTCGTCTCCCAATTCTCCAGTTTGGCCCGCGAGTATTTCCCGGCGCCGATGCTCTGTCCCACCATCGTGGCCGCGGCGATGGCAAACCCATAGCCGGGCATGAAGGAAAAGGCTTCGATCGACAGCCCGACCTGGTGCGCCGCGTAGGCCACGGTGCCATAGAGCAGGATAACCTTGGCGAAGAGAAGCGAGCCGGTATGGTGAACACTTCGCTCCACGAAGACCGGCATGCCGACCTCCCAGATGGATCGGAGCAGATCGTATCGGAATGATGAGGGCTTGGACAGGATAGCCTGCGACCGGAAGACGAGCACCGCATTGCCGAGCATCTCTGCGAGGCCGACCGCCCACGCAGCCCCGTTGATGCCCATCGCAGGAAGGCCCCAACGTCCATAGATAAGGGGATAGGCGGCGGTGAGAAAGAGGAGATTCACGCCGATCATGGCGACCATCGGGGTCCTGGTATCGCCGGTCCCGTGCAGCACAGCGACCTGGAGCTGAAGAAGCATCGTGATCGGAAACAACAGGAACACGATGTCGAGGTAGGGGCCGGCCACCAAGATGACATCGTCGGTCGCCCCGAGGGCGAGCATCAGCGGCCTGTTGCCGATCCATCCCGCGATCATCAGCAACGCCGCCGAGACCAGAGCCACGCCGACGGTATGGGTGGCGGCTTCACCGGCGTCCCTGGCTCGTTTCGCTCCCCAGAGCTGAGCGATGACGACCGTCGTGCCGGCTCCGAGACCGGTGAGAATCGTCGAGGCGATGAAGACGATCAGTTGGCCGATCCCGACGGACGCAATCGCCGAGGCCCCAAGGACCCCGACCAGAAAAATGCTGAGAATACCTTCCGTCCGCTGGAGCAGGCTGCTCATCGTCACCGGCAGCGCGAGCTTTAAGACCGAGCGACGAATCGAGCTCATTTTCTAGCGGCCGGGTACAGAAATCGTGCGTCAATCGGAGCAGTCAGGAAGGTAGGGGGGGACTTTGGTTTCAGGGCAATTCTCCTTACTTCCCTGGTTGAAGCTCTCGAAGGTCGAGTAGGAGTGAACCCCATAACTTCCATCGGCCTTCTTCTTTCTTATAGACGTGAAGTGAATCGGAAGTGTAATCACGGAAGGGGCGATTCCCGCTGATGCGGGTGGTCTTGTGCATGACTCGTCCTATGGCAAAATCCACCTTCTTGGCCAAGGTACTTGAAGGACAGAAGCTCATGTTTGAGATTCCATTCGACGAACAAGGTTTTGGCGTATTGTACGCTGCCAAGGTATGCGGGAGATTGGCTGTGTATGGTCTTTTGCAATCCTTCCAAGTCTTCTCGCTCCATCGCTGCCATATTATCTTGGAACAAGTTCTCTAGAGACTCAGCAACCGATCGCTCCTCGGCTCTGGATTCCTGACTGAAGACGAGGAGTATGAATAAAGCACTTATGAGCTTCATGGGTAGCGACGGGCTGCCAATATGCTAGGCCGTCGGGTGACGCAGCTGCACGGTATGGCTGCCGACATGGCTAGCTATCTCCTACATTTGACTAGGAAGGGCCGGGTGGCTTGAGCGTCCATCAGACCCGTCTTGTGCTCCGGCGTTACCGAGCCGTAGCGACTTGCCCGAAATGGTGGAGCGACGGATAGCCCTCTCCTCTTTCTGTGCGATGAAGAGGTCGGTTCAGTAATACTGCTCTGCGAGGGTGGCCTGGTTGAGCCTCCACTGCGCGCGTCGCGGGGATCGTATCTCGTCCCTCGTCGTTCGTATCTCGCAAACAACGAGAGACGCTTCACGAACGACGAATAACGCCGGAGGGGTGCGCGCTGCGCGAGCACAGAGGCTCGACCAGGCTACCCTATATCATCTTCATCGCTTCTTTCGCTTCCTCCAACGTCACGCGAGCCACCGCGCTGGCGCGGGCGGAGCCGGCGGCGGCGATCTCGTCGAGCTGTCCGGGCTTGGCGGCGAACTTCGCGCGGCCGTCCCAGATGGGCGTCATCCGCTCGACCATCTTGTCCGCCACCAGCTTCTTACAGTCGATGCAGCCGATCTCCGCGGTGCGGCATTCCTTGTTGATCCGCTCGATCGTGGCCGTCTCCGAGAACATCTTGTGAAACTCGAAGACCGGACAGAGGTCCGGGTCGCGTGAGCTCCAGGTGCGGCAACTGATCCTTGCCGACCGGGACGTAGGTCGGCTTGTAAAGCAGAATATCCGCGGCCTGCAGCACAGGGTAGCCAAGAAATCCGTAGGTCGTGAGATCCCGCTCCCTGATCTCTTCTTGCTTCTCCTTGTAGGTCGGATTCCGTTCCAGCCATGGAATTGGAACGATCATCGAAAGCAACAGATGAAGGATCGCGTGTTCCGGCACATGCGACTGCACAAAGACGGTGGAGCGATTCGGATCGATGCCCGCCGCCAGCCAGTTGGTCAGGAGGTCGGTATTGAACTCCTTGATCCGGCTCGTATTCTCATAGTTGGTGGAGAGGGCATGCCAGTCTGCGACGAGGAAGAAACACTCGTGGTCGGCCTGCAGCGCTTTCCAGTTCTCCAATGCGCCGAGCAGATTGCCCAAGTGTGATGGTGCGGATCACGTGAATCTGCGGGTCCAACATGATGAGCATGACAATGATGAGCATTCCGTAAGGTTCGATCCGACTCAAGGCCAGTGCCGGGCCCGGAGGCAGAAGACTGGTCAGTACCCGGCCGCCGTCGAGCGGTGGAATGGGGATGAGATTGAAGACCATCAGCAGAATGTTGATGAACACCGAGTACAGGGCCATGGCGGCGATCGGGAGCAGGACCATGCCCATGAGATCGCTGCGTGGTGTGGTGCCCGGTCGTGGCGGCCAAGAGGCGGCCAGCGTCGGATCCACGGCGAGGATGACGGCCAGGACGACGGCGCTGACGATCGCCAACAACAAATTCATGCCGGGGCCTGCGGCGGCCACAAAGGCCATGTCACGCCGGGGATTGGCGAGTCGCGATGGATTGACGGGCACGGGCTTCGCCCAGCCGAGGAAGAATCCACCCGGCAGGAGGAGGCACATGAGCGGCAGAATGATCGTCCCGAACGGATCGATGTGGGCGAGAGGGTTCATCGTCAATCGCCCGGCGAGGCGGGCCGTGGAGTCGCCATAACGGTTCGCCACCCACCCGTGTGCATACTCATGGAGCACCATTGCAAAGAGCAGGGGGAGTCCCATATACGAGATCGTATGGAGAATGTGCGAGAGGGAGTTCATCGGAGTCTGGGTCAATCCAGCGGGACGAACCGCCCGTGCTTCACCTGGAGCACCGAGACCGGGCGGTCCAGCGTTCCGCTGGGACTGAAGGCCGCAGGCCCGGCGAGTGACGGAAGATTGGTCGACTTGCCGAGATGCTCTCGAACGGCTTTGGCCGAGGTGGCCCCTTGGCGCAGGGCTTCAAGCACGAGTCTTGCGGCATCGTAGGCCTGGGCGGCGAAGATCGATGGGGCTGCCTGGAACCGGTGCTGGTAGGTGTCGACGAATTCGCGGATGAGCGGATCCATCCGTTCCGGGACAAAGCCGTCGACGAACACGCTGCCTTCCAAGGAGCGTTCGCCCAGCCGGACCAACTCGGCGGAATGCCAGGTGTTGCTGCCCAGCAAGGGGACCTTGATGTCGTAGAACGCGAGCTGGGTGGCGATCAGGGGGATCTGTCGGGCGGTGCCCGGAATAAACACGGCATCAAAGCCGGGGACATAGACCAAGCGAGTTCCGCCTTTTGGAAGATCTTCCGTCGTCACGGTGCCATATCGCTTGAGGTCCTCACCCTTCATCCGTCGGATCGCCACCCCGAAATCGGTGTCGGTTTCTTTGTAGGACTCGATGACGACGGTCTCGCCGCCGTGCTGCGTGACCTCTTGCGTAAACAAACGGGCCAGTTCTTTCCCATAGGCTGTATCCGGGTGCAGGATGGCGAATCGCTTCTGCTCCATTCGCGAGGTCGCGTAGTCGGCGATGCGATGGGCCTGAGCCGAGTGGGTGAGCGCCGTGCTGAACAAGTAGTTCCCGAGCCGGCGGATGTCCGGCAGCGTGGCGCCGGGCGTGATGAACGGCACTTCGGCCTGTTCGGCGAAGCCAGCCAGCATTTGGACCTCACGGGACAGGAGCGGGCCGATGACCGCCAACGGCTTGTGCTCATCAATGAGATCGGTCAGCGCAGCGCGTGAGGTGCTCTCGCTGTCGGCAACGACCAGGCCGATCGTCCCGCCGTCGGTCTCTTTATGCTTGTCGAGCGCCAGGCGGATGCCGTGGACGGCTTCCGTGCCGAAGGGAGCGGTCTTTCCGGATTGCGGGACCAGCACCACGATCACATGACTGCTGGATTTCACCTTGGACTTCAACGAACTGAGGATGTCCGTCGCCGTCGAAGCGTACTCGTTGTTGGGGAAACGGTTGAGCAGCAGCCGGCCGTTCTGTTCGGCGGCCTGCTCGTCTCCCTGGGTGGTGGCCAGCTCGATCAACCGGACGAGCGCCAGATCTCCCGGGAACTTGTTCGGATAGAGGTCGCGGAGGCGAACCAGGGCCTTCTGATCCATGCGGTCTTTGATCACCGCGCGGATGCGTTCACGTCCTTCGGCCAGCTCGTTCGGCGGGCCGATAGTCATGTCCTCGAGCCAGGCCTGGACGGCCCGTACAAATTCTCCTTTGAGGACGCCTGCCTCCGCGCTCCACCGTAAGGCTTCCCGCTTGGTGTCGACGTCCTGCGAGAGATTCTTGGCGTCTGTGTAATACCGTTGTGCCGCATCATAGTGGCCGAGCGCCGCATGGGCCTGCCCGAGCTGCAGACGCGCACGGTTGGCATACGAGGAGCCGGGATGTTCGGTCAGGAGTCGTTCCAGGACGGGGATGGCATCCTTCGGCGATTTTCCCCCGACAAGCACCGCGCCCAACAGGAGATAGGCTCGATCCGTCACGCTCGAACGAGGCGTCGCTGTCAGAAAGGATTGGAGCAGCGTGACGGCGGCCGCATGCTGCTGAGTGTCGATCAGGCCCTTGGCCTTCTCCAGGGTCGCCAGGGCCTGATTCTCTCCAGAACTCGCGGCCTGAGCCCGCCCGGCCGCGGCCAAGGCCGTCGGACCTCCTTGGGGAGCGGTCCACAGGAGCAACAGGACGAGGGGGCCGAGAGTGAGGCAGGTGGCGACTCGACGAGCGCGTGTAGGGGAGCCGAACGAAATCAGTGTGACCTCCGGGGGCAAGCCGTCTCTTGGGTACTATAGGAGACGAAAAAAACAGGTGTCAAGGTACCAGCGTGAATGCGTCACGGACATTGCCTGTCTGGTCCCGCCCCCGTATAGTCGTGGGCAACGATCGCCGAAAGATTTCTCATCGAGCATGAAGCTCCTCGTCGACCGATATGTGACGGACCTTCGCGTCGAGCGCGGGGTGTCCCCGAACACGCTGGAGGCCTATCGTCAAGATCTGGACAAGTTCATCCAGTTCCTCTCTCGACAGCATATCAGTGATCCGGCCCGTGTGTCTCGACGGACGATGCAGGACTATCTCGCTGCACTCCAGCGTTCTGGATTTTCGCCGGCCTCCATCGCGCGTGGACTGTCGGCTGTCCGTGGGTTCTTTGCCTTCCTGGTCCGGGAACGGATGGCCGTCAGCAATCCGGTCGCGGACATGCCCCAGCCTCGCCTATGGAAGCGATTGCCTAAAACCCTCACGGAACGCGAGGTCACGGACCTGCTGGATCTCCCGGTCGGACCGCGAGCAGAAGACCAGCGAGATACGGCGATGGTGGAGGTGCTCTATGCGACGGGGCTTCGCGTGTCGGAGTTGATTACGCTTCGGCTCGCCGATCTGAATCTGAGCGTCGGCTACCTCCTCGCCATGGGAAAAGGCGCCAAGCAACGAGTCGTTCCCATCGGAGATACGGCGCGAACCAGGGTCGAGACCTATCTGGCAGGCGCCCGTGGCGCGCTTCTCAAGGGGCGGGTCTCGCCGGCCCTGTTCGTGACGCGGCGGGGGGCACGGATGACACGCCAGGCCTTCTGGGGCATGCTGCGCGCGCGCGCCGTGCGGGCCGGCATCACGCGGCCTATTTCCCCGCATATGCTGCGCCATTCCTTTGCCACGCACTTACTGAATCGGGGGGCAGACCTTCGGGCGGTTCAAACCCTCCTGGGACATGCCAGTATCACCACCACTCAGATTTATACGCAGGTGGAGCGCGAACGCCTGAAACGACTCCATACCGATCTGTTCCCGCGCAAGAGACGGCCGAAACCGGGGGCCGAGGCTTAAGGGGCGGTGATGATCAGCCGAGAAGAGAAGGGACGTCACACAGAGGAGGGTCTGAGAGGCGGCCGCGCTGGCAAGATTGACAAGTCTGGCACGATTTGTTACTGTCCGTAAGTCCCTGGCAAGTCTACGCAGATTGTCAATCTGGAGGTCGCGGGTTCAAATCCCGTCGGCCCCGCCAGCCTTTCTTGGTCTCGCCCCCGCACCATCCCGGTGCGGGGGGCCTCAACCTGAAAGGTGTGGCGAAAGGACTCAGAAGATAACGATGTCCTCAACGGGGACAAGCGGCCTGGCCATTTCGCTCGGACTCGTCTCCAAGTTTGTTCTCCTTTGCCTGATACTCTTCTCCGTCGTTTCCTGGGCTGTGATCTTTCTCAAGTGGCGCGCGTTTCGTTCCACCGACGAGGAGGATCGGCGTTTCCTGCACAGCTATGGGAAATCCCCTGGGTCGCACGATCTGCTCAAGCAGGCCAAGCGGGCCCCACACAGCCCGAGCGCCTCGATCTACCTGGGTCTCATGGATCGGGTCGGCGGGGAGGGAGCGGGTGGCGGCGACGGCCATTTCTCTGCAGGCGGCCTCGATGACCTTGATGAGCCGCCACAGCCTGATCGCCGCTATCTGGAGCAGGTGGCGGCCAAACTCATGCAGGGGCATCTGAGCCGACTCGAGGAGTGGTTGCCGTTTTTGGCGACCACGGGAAATGTGACGCCCTTCATCGGGCTTCTGGGGACGGTCATGGGGATTATCGACGCATTCCGGGAAATCGGTCGTCAAGGGACCGCCAGTCTGTCCGCGGTCGCGCCGGGTGTGGCCGAGGCCCTTGTGGCGACGGCGGCTGGGTTGTTCACGGCTATCCCCGCGGTCATGGCCTATAACTATTTCCTGATGCGCATGAGGAAAATCGCGTTCCGATCGGACTCCTTCGTCGTGGAATTCATCCATTCCTTGTCCGCAAAGACCAAGCCAAAGCCGGTGGGAACCAGGGGCTGACCATGATGGAGGCGCGTCAGCGTCGGTTTTTGGCCGAGATCAACGTCGTGCCGCTGGTCGATGTGGTGCTCGTCCTGCTGGTGATTTTCATGGTGACGGCGCCTATGTTGCACCGCGGCCTTGACGTAAAACTCCCCACCTCGACCAGCAACACGATCAAGGCGGAAGAGCGGGTGGTGGTCACGGTCGAACGGGATCAGAAAATCTACATGGACAAGGAGTTGGTCGGCGCGGTGCAGCTCGAAGGCAAGCTCCGCGCGCTGAAGCAACAAAATCCAGAGGTGGGCGTCTACTTGCGAGCGGATCGCACCGTTCCCTACGGTTCCGTCGTACAGGTGATGGACAGTGTGAAACGTGCGGGGATCGAAAAGATGGGGATGGTGACGGATGCCCCGGGAGAAGAGCGGGTGGTGGAGGACCCGATACGTTCAAAATCGAAGGGCGCGGGGCGGTAGCGGCCGGCCGGTCATGGCGCCCAGGAACTGGTCATGCCTGCATCGATAGGTCTTCTCACGACTGACACGCCGCACCCAGCGTTCCGCCAGCTCGGCGCGATGCTGGCGATCTCGCTGGCCGCCCATCTCGCTGTCTTTCTTCTTGTCGCGCTGCTGCAGTGGACGCCGATGCAGCGCCCGATGATCAGTCACGAGGTCACCATCGTCAGTCTTCAAGAACCGCGGGTGCGGACTCATACGCCCGTGACGCATCAGACTCCGGCGCCCGTGACTTCTCAGGTTCAACGCGAGCCGGTGATGCCTCACGCGCCACCCCGAGCGGCCGAGGCGGCGCCGCCTCCACCTGCGTCCAAGGTTCAGCCGGCGGCAGAGCCGCTCCTGACTCGTCCGCGGACGATGCGCGAACTCCTCGGACAGGACATGCCGGCCCCACCGCCCGCGTCGAAAGTGGAACCGTCCAAGCCGGACGATTCGGTGCGCCGTCTCATGCAGGAGGTTCAGCTTCCGCCGGAGGCGCCTCGACTGGGAGAGCAGGTCCCGTCTTCCAGCGCGCCCGTGAAAAGCGCGAAGGCGGCGGAATCCTCGGTCAAGAACCTGGTGGTTCCGACTGCGCCGAGACCGGCTGTTCGTCCACCGACCACTCCCGATCAGCCGGCTCCGGCGGTTCCGGCCACACCTCCGCCGGTCCCGGCGCCTTCGCTCAAGTCGCTGGTCACGCAGGAGCTGCAGAGGCCAGTGGTGTCTCCGAAGGCGGCGCCTCCGGTCGTGGCCGGCAAGCCTCCCACGGCGGATCTGCAGAAGCCGACGCTTGAGATTCGTTCCCAGAGTTCTTCACCGGGTCAGAGCCGATATCTGGCCATCGTGCAGCAGAGGATCAGCCAGAATTGGACCCCACCCGCGGTCGAGATGAGCAGCCGGTCGCTGCACGTCCGCGTAAAATTTCGGCTGGCTGCGTCCGGGCAGGTCACAAGCGTCACAGTGGAGCAGAGTTCCGGCCTGTCCTATTACGATCTGGCGGGCCAGCGTGCCGTCCTGTCTTCCGTGCCGTTGCCGCCGTTTCCTTCGGACCTAAGAGAACTGTGGCTCGACGTCCACGTCAGCTTTACGGTCGGGGAAGGAGCCGGGTGAGCCGATGGGCCATCTGAAGTGGAGGGCAGCAGTCTGCGTGGCGGTTCTGCTCTGTGCGGGACCGGCCGGGCTGGTCGAATCGAGCACGCAGGATGTCGTG
>JACRLS010000082.1:10526-13028 GCA_016235225.1 Nitrospirota bacterium
GGAGCCGGGTGAACCGATGGGCCGTCTGAAGTGGA
Source organism: Nitrospirota bacterium (assembly GCA_016235225.1). Classification (GTDB taxonomy): domain Bacteria; phylum Nitrospirota; class Nitrospiria; order Nitrospirales; family Nitrospiraceae; genus RSF151. The sequence goes on from JACRLS010000082.1 coordinate 10,562, forward strand.
GTGCATCAGCCTGCGTGGCGGTTCTGTTTTGTACGGGACTGGCCGGGCTGGTCGAATCGAGCACACAGGATGTCGCGATTGATGTCACACGCCCGGATTTTGAGAAGATTCCGATCGGGATCTTCGGCTTTCATGCCGGCGAGCCCCTGGATCGGTCTGCCACGCTGCTGGCCGATGTTCTGCGAGCCGATCTGAAACGGTCTCTGGTCTTTGCCTTGATGGATGTGGGGAAGTACGGGGTCAAGTTCAACGGCGAACTCGACAAGAATGTGAAACTCTTGAAAGAAGTGGCCGACAGCGGTGTCTCGGTGTTGGTGTGGGGCAACATGTCGTCCCGCGAGTCCGACGTGATTCTCGACGGATTTGTGTTTGATGCCGGGAGCAGCGACAGCATCGTCGGAAAACGGTATGCCGGAGCGCCGCCGACGCTCCGATTGATGGCCCACCGTCTTGCCGATGAGCCCGTCAACCGGTATACCGGTGAGGCGGGGATTGCGCGCACCAAGATCGCGTTCATCTCCGAGCAGGGGAAAGCCCGCGAACTCTACGTGATGGATTATGACGGCCATGCTCCGCGGCAGTTGACAGCCGACGGATTCCTGACCCTCATGCCGCGCTGGTCCCCTGATCGCCGCTTCTTGTACTACACATCGTACCGAGAGGATCGGACCAGGCAGGAAATTCATAGGCTTGAAGTCACGACTGGGAAACGCCAGGTCGTGGTGTCCCCGGACGGGGTTCGTCTGGCCTTTGCCTCCAGTCGGAGCGGGAATACGGAGATATTCGTCGTCGATCAACTCACGAATGTATCGCAGCAACTGACGGTGCATGCGAGCGGGGATTTGTCGCCCAGTTGGTCGCCCACAGGGCAGGACCTGGCGTTCACTTCGGATCGGAGCGGAAAGCCCCAAGTCTATCTGATGAGCGCCGACGGCTCCAACGTGCGCCGCCTGACCTACGAGAGTGACTACAATGCGGCACCGGCCTGGTCTCCCAAGGGGAATTGGATTGCACACGTTTGTCGTTCCGAAACCAGGCAATTTAAGCTATGCTTAACGAGTCCGGATGGGCAGAAGCGACGACAGCTCACGACAGGTCACAGCATCGACGATTCTCCTTCGTGGGCGCCCGATGGGCGGCACCTCGTGTTTAGTTCGGTTGCGGATGGGAAAAGTCATTTATATATGATCAACGTGGATGGGTCAGGTTTAGAGCGGTTAACGTCGGGTGGGACGTACCACAGCGATCCGGCTTGGTCCCCGGCCTGAGGGGTTCATGAGGGCCGACCTGTTTCGGTCGGACCCGATGTCGCAAGGACGCGGCGAGTCTTTTTCACAAAGGAGAGAGAGCCATGGAGAGAGCGATACGGCTGGGTTCCGGGGGTTCTACGGTAGAGGCCGGTAGGGCCCCTGGTTCGCTGCCGAACGTGGCCGGGTTGGGCCCGGACAGCGGTCCCTTGAAGGGGTTTGAGTCAGTGGGGCCCGGTGGCAAAGCCGGTGAAGAGCGTCTGGCCGGCAGCGGAAGCGGGCCCCTCATGGCCAAGGCGGATTCTGGACAAGCGGCCGGCAGTCTGGCGGAGCAGATCCAGCGTGAAGAATCATTGACGGCCGCGGCGGGTTTGCAGGACGTGTTCTTCGCGTTTGACAGCTGGCAGATCCCTGATGGCGGAAAGCAAGCGCTGGCGATGGATGCAGACTGGCTGAAAACGAATCCCGACAAGCGTCTTCGGATCGAAGGGCATTGCGATGAGCGGGGGACGGGCGCCTACAATTTCGAGCTGGGCCGCAAGCGGGCCAATGCCGTCCGAAACTACATGGTGGAACTCGGGGTCAAGGGCCAGCAGCTGAACATCACCTCCTATGGCAAGACGCGGCCGTTCTGCAAGGACCATGAAGAGTCCTGCTATCAACAGAATCGGCGCGGCCATCTCGTGGTCAGCGTCAAGTAAGAGGGATGAGAGTGATGCCTCAGAGAGACATGCCTCTGCTGATGACGGTCGGGACGAGGCTGCCGTCCAGATTCAGCGTGACGCTGGCGCCTCTGGGGTTCGCTCTGCTGCTCACCGGATGTCTGGCGCAGGAGGCCGATCTCCGGAAGGTCAAGCAGGAGTTGAGCGGCGAGCTTGCGACGTTGGACAAGCAGGAGAAGGAGCTCCATAGCTCGATCAAGCAAGCTCGTGGCGATCTGGACAAGCTGATCAACGACACCCGCGCCCGGTTGCGGGAGGACATTTCGAACATTCGCGAGCAGGAGCTGCCTCGACTCCAGGGTAAGCAGGAGGAACTCGATCATCGGGCTGGAGGGCTCAAGTCGGAGCTGGATGATGTCAAAGCCGGCATGGGCCGCATGCAAAAGGGCATGGAGGCGATCGATCGGATTCAGCACGATCAGACGGAATTCATCAAGACCGACCGCGATCGAGGCCACGCTGATCGCGAACAGGCCCGGGCCGAGTTGGGAAACCTCT
>JACRLS010000268.1 GCA_016235225.1 Nitrospirota bacterium
TCGGGGCGACCTATCTGGCGGATTTCATCCATCGCCGGCGCCCGGAAGTCCGCCAGCAGATTCTCGATCTCTCGCTCTACCCCGAACGCGAACGCCCCCGGGCCTTGCGGGACACGGCCTCGGCGTTCCAGCCCGATCTGGTCTGCTTCTCCTGGCGCGATATCCAGATCTTTTCTCCGCACGAGGGCGACGCCTCGCTCGAACACGCGTTTAATTTCTATTTCGCCGGCAATCCCCTCAAGCGCCTTACCGCCTCCTTCGAAGGGCTGAAGCAGCTCTATCGCTACTACTCACACATCCGGGCTATCCTCGCCTATCCCTGGGTGATTCGAAAGGAATGTCCCACGGCGCAGATCATGATCGGCGGTGGGGCATTCACCGCCTTTGCCGATCAATTGATCGAAAAGCTGCCGGAGGGCACCATCGGCATCCTGGGCGAAGGCGAAGACGCCATTCTCAAAGTGATCGAAGGCCTACCGCTGGACGATGAGCGCTACATCGTGCGGGAGAACGGCCGCGTGTCCAAAGGCCGGCAAGGGAGCCCCGTCCTGCTCGATGCCCTCACCGTGGACCTGCCGTACCTCACGTCCATTTTCCCCCAGTACCGCGACTATGCCGGCGAGAGCATCGGAGTCCAGACCAAGCGCGGCTGCCCCTACGACTGCGCCTTCTGCCTCTATCCATATATAGAGGGGAAGCGGGTCCGGTATCGTCCCCCCGAGATGGTCGTGCGCGACATCTCACAGCATTATCATCAGTGGGGCACGCGCCGGTTCTGGTTCACGGACGCGCAGTTCATCACCGGAAAGGAAGCCTATCCGCAATGTACGGAAATCCTGGAGCGGATCATCAAGGGGGGCATGGAGATCGAATGGTCCGGCTATATCCGGACCTCGCTCATGACGTCCGACCTCGCCAGACTCATGGTCCGGTCCGGGGTCGGCGATCTCGAAGTGGCGATTACCTCAGGCTCTCAAGAGGTCCTGAACGACCTGCACATGGGTTTCAAACTGGAGCGGCTCTATGACGGCTGCCGGTACCTGGCGGAGGCGGGGTTCAAGGGCAAGGTCATCCTGAATTACTCCCTGAATTCTCCCAAAGAAACCGAGGAGACCCTGCTGCAGAGCGTCGAGTCCTACAAGACCGTGGCGTCCATTCTGGGCGAGGAGCGTGTGTTCCCGCTCATGTTCTTCCTCGGCATTCAGCCGAACACGGACCTCGAACACCGTCTCCTCGAAGAGGGCTACCTCTCAGCCGGCTACAATCCGCTCATGCTGACGCCGACGAGCATCCGCAAGCTGCTCTACAATCCCGCGCCCCTCAACAAGATCATTGCGAAGGCCTGCCTGGCCGCATGGAACCGTGAGAAGCAGAGCCACGACCCCCGAGCCTGGTCCGGCTCGCTCTCGCAAGCGGAACAGGCTCAAGCCCCCCACTATGCGGACGGCAATCTGGTCCGCGGCATTGAACACAACTCCGGCCGCCTGGCGCTCCTAGGAATTGAACAAATTCTGCGGGCCAAGAGGGCGCGTGGAACGTCCCCGACGGAACAACCCATATGATTCCGGGCGCTCTTTCCGACCGCTGAACACCACCGACATCTGCCCCCTTCTCTCCTCAGAAACTCCCTTGCAATGTTCTTTTCTGCGGTGCTATGATGCCGCTTCGCATTTCCCCGGAATGGCTCAAATCGCTCAGAATTTCTGAGGGTTGCGCGGTCGGGCGAAGAGCTTGTTATGGGTGGAGTGTCTCCTGGAGGAGAGGAACGACAATGTACAAGACCATCTATATCCCGGTCGACAATTCCGACCATTCCAATATGGCCGTCGACCTGGGGGTCCATCTCGCCAAAACGTTCGGCTCCAAAATCGTCGGGAGCCACGTCTATGCCGCAAAGATGCACGACAAACGGTTCAAGCAGATGGAGGCCGGCCTCCCGGAGGAGTATCACGACGAGAAAGAACTGGACCGCCAGCGGCAAATCCATGATTCGCTGATCACCCGCGGCTTGCAGATCATCACCGACTCCTATCTGGATTACGTCGACAAGCGCTGCACGGAAGCCAACCTGCCGCTCGAGCGCCGCTCGCTCGAAGGCCGGAACTGGAAAGTCCTCGCGGAAGACATCAACACCAACGCCTACGACCTGGTCATGATGGGCGCCCTGGGCGTGGGCGCGGTGAAGGACAGCGTAATCGGCAGCAACACCGAGCGCGTGGTACGCCGCGTCCGGAACTCCGACATGTTCATCATCAAGCACACGCAGCCGATCAACGGCGGCAAGATCGTCGTCGCGGTGGACGGCAGCCCCTATTCGTTCGGCGGCCTGATGACGGGCCTGGCGCTGGGGAAGGCCTTGAACATGCCCGTCGAGGCCGTTTCGGCCTTCGATCCCTACTTCCACTACGCCGCCTTCCACAGCATCTCCGGGGTCCTCAACGAGGAAGCGGGCAAGGTCTTTCGCTTCAAGGAACAGGAAAAGCTCCACGAAGAAATCATCGACAGCGGCCTGGCCAAGATCTACCAGTCCCATCTCGATATTTCGCGGGAAATCGCCCAGTCGGAAGGCACCGACGTCAAGACGACTCTGCTCGACGGCAAGGCCTTCGAGAAGATCATTCAGTATGTGCGCAAGGAGCAGCCCTGGCTGCTGATCGTCGGCCGCATCGGCGTTCACAGTGATGAGGACATGGACATCGGGAGCAACACGGAGAATCTCCTCCGGAGCGCGCCCTGCCACATCCTGGTCTCCAATCGAAAATACGTGCCGCCGATCGACACGCAGGCGGAATACACTATTGCCTGGACCGAGGAAGCGCTCGGACGCATGGAAAGGATTCCCGTCTTTGCGCGCGGCGTCGCCAAAACCGCGATTCACCGGTACGCCATCGAGAAAGGCCACACGATCATCAGCAATTCCGTGGTGGATGCGGCGGTCGGGCATATTCTCCCGAAAGGCGCGATGGAGGCCATGCGGGCCCTGGGCGGCAGCCTCGACGCCGGCGGCGTCGACCGGAACAAGATGCAGACGGATGACGCAGTCGCCAAGGATCTCATGGGCAAGACGCTCAGCGGGATGATGACGGATGTCGTGCAGGAGAAGCCGGCCGTGAGCCCCGGCACGCAAGCCTATCTGGATCGCATGAGCCAGGACTACTTTGTGTGCGACGGCTGCGGCTACATCGGCAAGGGCGAGACCCCGGTGCAATGTCCCGTCTGCGGGGCCGAGGGCGCCCGGTTCAAGAAAGTGGATAAGAGTATCTTCGAGGCCGCGGCGAAGACGGAAGGCACCCTGGAAACGGAACTCGCCTACGACGGTGTGCCCATGCAGTGGACCAAGGACGCGAAGGAAGCCATCCGGGCCGTTCCCGCGGGCTTCCAGCGACGGCGCGCCAAGGCCAAGATTGAGAAAACGGCCCGCAAGCTGGGCATGACGGTGATTACGTTGGAGTATGCGGCGCCCATGATTCAGGAAGCCGCGGCCGAGGACTACGCTCCCATCTTCGGCAACAAGGGCACCGGCGCCGCAGAGAGCGCAGAAGCGCTGATTGCCGGAATCCCCCAGAACGGCGGACACGGCAGCCACTCCACTGGAGACACCCCTATGGAATCCGGCAAACCCGATCAGGCCCCCGGCGATGCCTTCACCTGGACTCCGGAAGCCCAGCAGCGGCTGGAACGGGTGCCCCCTGGATATATGCGCGAGTGCACACGCTCGTTGATCCAGAAACATGCCGAGAAGGTCGGCGCGACGGTCATTACCCTCGCCGTCGCCAATCAGGGCATTGACCAGGCGAAAGGCTTCATGGAGGAAGCGATGAAGACCGGCAATTTGAAGGACATCATCGCCAATCTCTCGGGCGCGACCGAGCAAAAGCAGGCTTAGGTTCAGGCTGAGGTTGAGGCTGTGAAGGCAGAATGCACAACTCAGAACGATGAACTGAGGCAATCCGGTCTCAGCACTCAGGACTCAGCACTCAGCACTCAGCACTCCTCGTTCAGCGTTGCCCCCAACCTGAACCTCAACCTTTTTTGACATGGGTCGGACGCTTCCTATCCTCAACTCCTCAGTGCTTCCTGGGCCTCTCCGGCACTCAGCACTCAGCACATTTCACCCACCCCCCCCCGGCGCGCCGGGACGCGCCGTTCTCCCAGGGCACTCAGCACTGGTTCAGGACGGTCGGACGGTGGACGACTTCAAGCCGTTCCTCGTCGCGCTCAATCTGACCAAGCGCTGCAACCTCAAATGCGATCACTGCTATCTGGACGCCACCACGAAAGCGGGCGGCGGCTCGGATGAACTCACCACCAAGGAGTGTGTCAGGCTCATCGATCAGATCGCCGAAGTGAACCGCGGCTGCCTGTTGGTCATCACGGGCGGCGAGCCCTTGACCCGTCCCGACATCCTCGACATCGCCCAGCATGCGGTGCAACTCGGCTTCATGGTCGTCTTCGGCACCAACGGGATGCTGATCGACGATACGATGGCCACACGCCTCGTGAAGATCGGCGTCATGGGAGTCGGCATCAGCATCGATTCACTGGATGCGGCCAAACACGACACGTTCCGAGGTGTGCGCGGCGCCTGGCAAGGCGCGCTGGACGGGATCGAAGCCTGCAAGCGCAACGGCCTCCAATTCCAGGTCCACTTCAGCGCCCAGCCGATGAACTATCAGGAACTGCCGGCGGTGGTGGACTGGGCCCATCAGCTCGGAGCCAAAGTCCTGAACGTCTTTTTCATGGTCTGCACGGGACGCGGCGAAGAACTCTCCGACATCACGCCGGCCCAGTACGAGGCAGTCCTCGGCTACCTCGTGGACTGCCAGCCGAAATATCCCGGTATGCTGGTGCGCGCGCGCTGCGCCCCGCACTTCAAACGGCTCGCCTACGAACGCGATCCCCATTCGCCGATTACGAAAGCCACCGGCTACATGGGCGGCGGCTGTCTCGCCGGCACGAATTACGCGCGGGTGACGCCCAACGGTGAACTCACGCCCTGCCCCTACATGCCGCTCTCCGCGGGCAACGTGCGTGAACAGAGCTTCGCGACCCTGTGGGACCAGTCGGATGTGTTCAACTCGTTCCGGTACCCCCACCTGAAAGGGAAATGCGGCGACTGCGAGTACAGCGAGATTTGCGGCGGCTGTCGGGCGCGACCCTACGTCGATCATGGGGACTGGCTGGATGAAGACCAGTGGTGCCTCTACACTCCGAAGGGCGGCGAGAAGGTGCACGTGGCCTTCAATACGCCCGAGGAGACCGACGTGGCCTGGGACGAGGCCGCCCAACTGCGCCTCAGCCGGATTCCTTATTTCCTGCGAGCCATGGTCAAGAAGGGCGTCGAGCGGCACGCACGGGAGCAGGGGCTCGCGACCGTGACGGTCGATCTCATGGAAGAGTTACGCAAGAAGCGCTTCGGCAACGACACGCCGGTTTTTAAGTTCTGAGTGCTGAGCAATGAGTGCTGAGTCATAAGCCAAGCCGCGGGACGATGCCTCGACAACTCTCACCTCAGGCCTCAGCACTCAGCACTCAGCACTGACTTCATACCATGGACGCACTCCAAAGCCTTCTCACCGATTTCAATCAGCTCATCCCGATCATCAATCACTGGTTTCATCTGGTGTCGGCCGTGATCTGGATCGGAGGGCTGGCCTTCCTGGTGATGGCCGTCACGCCGGCCCTGCAGACCAGCGTCCCCAAAGAAGACGTGAAACCCATCGCGGATGCCTTCTATCGGCATTACAAGCGCATCGTCGGCGTGCTGCTGGTGGTGATCCTCTTCACGGGCGGGATCAACCTGCACTACGTCAACAAGATGGTCACCTCGCAGACGGAACTGGGCCTCCAGCACCATGCGAAGTACCTGATCATCTTCTTCATCAAGCTCGTTCTCGTGCTCTCGATTCTCACACTCTTTCTCTACACCGTCATTTTCCGCACCGATTCGACCGGCGACGAATCCGAGGAGGAGCGGGAAGAACAGCGGCGGGAGCCGGTGCCCTTCCAACGAGCCGCCCTGTGGATCGGCCTCTTCATTATCCTCTGCGCCTCCGCCCTCAAGCATCTGCATCAGTAGCAGCTTCAAATCCGTCTCTCGTATTTCGTCGTTCGTATCTCGTTGTTCGCCCCCCTCACCCTTTCCGCCCCCCCTCACCCTCCCCTCTCCCCGCTGGGGAGAGGGAGTTCTTCGGCGCCGGCTCGCCTCCTCGTTTCTCCCTCTGATCATGTTCGCACCCGCCCATTCTTTCCTCGCCCCCCAAAGGGGGAGAGGATACAGGTGAGGGGGCCTTCCGCACTCATCCCCCGAACCTCCTCCCCTCGCTTGACCTACTCCCTTTGGAGCATTTTCGACGCCGACTCCTTGACTGACCGACGTTTCACGCATGATGCGTCAGGTTTCACGGCCAGTCCTACGCCCACTTGCCCGTTGACAATCTCCAGGTCATCTGCGATCTTGAACACTCCCACATCGGCATGGACGCCTTCGATTGGGACGTAAGAGGCGCCTGTGTCCACGCTACTCCCCAAGCACCACCGCATCCTCGAAAAAGGGTTGATGGAATATCCGCCCTTCGGCGTGGATGAGGCCGGCCGTAAGATCCGCGACGTCAGCGGCGTCACTATCAGGGCCAACATCGAGTATCTCGAAGAACTGCTCGACCGGGTCCGGGGTCCCGGTTCGGGCGCCGATATGATCGATCGCCTGGTGTCCCTGCTCAATGGGCGGATCCTGGACCCCACGTATCATGTCACGCCCGACTTCCTGAAGAATCCCTGGAATAGCTACTCCTACGAGTTTGCCTGTTTCCTCGGGGAATTCTGTTCCGAGCTCGCCGGCGATCCGCATTTCCAGTCCAAGATGGCGCGGCAAAAGTTTCTCTCCCCGCTCGTCGTCGCGTTGGGAAAGCCCTTCTCCATCGCCAAGATCTACGAGCTCTTCCCCCACTTCGGCCAGAAGTTCGCGAAAGATTCGCTCGAATTCCAGGTGGCGGCGGTCATGCCCGGCCGGGCGGTGTTGCGGATGGCCATCACCGAACGGGTCGCCCGTCAATTCGGGCCCTATCTGAAAGCCTGCGCCGGCCTGGTCTGTGACGCCACCAAATCGGCCTTGGCCTCGGCCCCGGAGCGGATCCATGGGCGCTTACCCGCCACGGTGGCCGACCTGTCCTGCATCGCGGCGGGCGATCCCTGCTGCGAGTGGGAACTCACCTGGGACGCGGAAGACACGGGATTTCTCTCACGCGTGACATCCCGACGGGCGCAACGCCTCCGCAACGGCCGTGCGGAGGAGCATCTGGTGCAGGACCAACTGCGGGAGCTGGAAGCCCGCCACGAGCAACTGCGCGAAGCCTATTTGGACCAGCAACTCACCACCGTAGGGCGGCGGCGGCGGCTTCGGGACGTCACGGCCCTGGCCGACAAGTCGAAGAGTTGAACGTCGGTCTGGAAGCCAAGGTGAAAGAACGCACCGCGAAGTTGGAGCGGGTGAATCAGGATCTCCAGATCGCCAACCAGCGGCTCAAGGAGCTGGATCAGCTCAAATCCTCCTTCGTGTCGATCGCCTCACACGAGCTGCGCACCCCCATGACCTCCATCAAGGGCTATGTGGACAATCTGCTCGAAGGCATCGCCGGGCCCATCACCGGCAAACAGACTGCCTATCTCACGCGCAGCAAGCACAATGCCGACCGGCTGACCCGGCTGATCACCGACCTGCTCGATCTCTCGAAAATCGAGTCGGGGCAGGTTCCGCTCAAACCAGCCCCCATCCCCCTACCCGAGCTGATCGGCGAGGTGGTCGAGTCGCTCCAACCCCTGGCCAAACAAAAGGGCCTCACCTTGCAGACCGCGCCCCTCGACGACAAGACCGTGCTTCAAGCGGATCGGGACAAGCTCACGCAGGTGCTGATGAATTTGATTCAGAACGCCATCAAGTTCACTGAGACGGGTGGCACCGTTACCGTCGAAAGCGCGATGAACGGCAGCGGCTTTGCCCATCTCTCCGTCTCCGACACCGGCTGCGGCATTGCGCCTGACGAGGTCGGGAAAGTCTTCGACAAGTTCTTCCGCGGCAGCCAGTCAACTCCGCAGACGCCCGGCGCGGGACTCGGCCTCGCCATCGCCAAGAGCCTGGTCGAGCGGCATGGTGGCGAGATCTGGGTCGAGAGCGAGCCCGGCCGCGGCAGCCGGTTCTCCTTCACCGTGCCGACCAAGCCCGATCTATAGCAAACGTCTTTCCCCCTGTGACAGTCGTTCCCCCTCACCCTTCCCTCTCCCCCGCAGCGGGGGAGAGGTGAAGGTGAGGGGGCAGAGACTGCATGTCACAAAAGTTATTGCGTTTGTATTAGCAAA
>JACRLS010000269.1 GCA_016235225.1 Nitrospirota bacterium
AGGGAGGGAGGCATCCTTGAACAGGATGTTGACCGACCGAGCGGCGAGCCCGCCTGCCTGGACGCTGGGCCAACCGTGTCCAGGCTTGTCGCAGCGGCGACTCCGCGATTGCAGCAGAAGCGGTCATGAATACTGCGGGCTAGACCATGGCCTACAGCCGGATCTTCATGCCGGCGCGCGACAACAAAGCCATGCTGGAGAATCTGACCGAAGCCCGCAAGTGGTTCGAACAGGTGGGCGGGACCTCCCCGCAGGCCTGGCAGTATCTCCTTGGCAACGAAACGATGAAAGCCGTTCTCGACGCGGATCCGTCCTTCCAATCCCTCTTTGCCGCCTCCCCCACGCCCGCGTCCTGACGTTCAAGATATCGGCTGACGAACGGCGCGCGGCCAGCCTACCTAGCTTGCGCTATAGGCCAGAGCCGTTTTGGAAAAGTGGTCTATGCCTGGCTGAGGTGTTCGCGGCAGGGGCGCCTCGGGGGCACCCAACTAAACCTGGCCTGCTCGAATCCAACAAACTCGCCAAGCCTCAAACAGTGTCGGCTTCGCCCTTGCTCCCGATGCAGCAAGGGCCGCAGGCTGCGGTAAGTTGTGTCCCGCCCCCTCCGGCGATCTGCGCTCAACCTCACACCAGGCCTGGGATTTAGAGTGTGCTTACCGAGCACAAAACGGCTCTGATGCTTGCTGCAGCTAGGTAGCCTGGCCGCGCTGCGCCGCCGTTCCAGCCAGCCCCCAGCTATCCAGATTGTCCAGCAATGCGACAGGCTCGTAGCCGTAATGTATTGCAGAATCCGCTGTGATCTGTTGTTCTTGCTCTGTAGGATACTCAAGGAAGGGTGAGAGCGATGGATTTAGTGAATAAGTCACGTGTGACGAAGAAAGGCCAGATAACCATTCCAGCCCGGCTTCGGCGCAAACTTGGCATCAAGCCGGGCACCAAGGTGTGTTTCGTCGAGTGCGGCAGCGAAATCATTTTCCAACCGGTCACCAAGGAATACATCCGCAGCGTCTGCGGCATGTTGAAGAGCGATACCTCGGTCACCGAGGAGTTGCTGAACGAGCGAAGGAAGGAGAGGGAACGAGAGGAGGCCAAGCTTGAAAAGCTCGGTGCTCGATAGCTATGCCGTCCTGGCCTTCCTCTTCCAGGAATCCGGGCACGAGAAAGTTGTGACACTGTTTGAACGGGCGGCCGCCTCCGACAAGACGTTGCTGATGGCTGCCCCAAACTGGGCCGGCACCGAAAATGGTTCCTGGAATCTTTTCAGTTCACCTGGGTCGTCAGGGTCGGTCGGCCGTTCAATAGAGAACTCATGAGGTTCCTCGGTCATTGCGACTGGACTCCTTGGCTGGCTAGCCGTTCAAGCTCAGCGGCGCGGTGTATCCGCGTCCGCTGCAGCGCCGGGTTGGGCGATATGTCCATGCCAAGCAAGGAGTGAATCATGCAGATAGCGCGTCAGCAAGAGCGTGCAGCAGTTTTGCACCATCACCACGCCATGCACTGCCGTGCATGCACGCGAGTGTTGTTGGGTTCGTCGAGGCTAGCCTCTCAAGCATCACCTGTGCGTTCTTCGCGTGCGAGAAGTAATCCATCTTGTGCCGGAAAGCCTCGCTCGGCCCAAGAATGTCCGACTCCGTGATCGGCGGAAGATCAGCGCCTCCCTGCGTGAACAAGTCACCACATAGCAAGGTAGAGGTTCGTTCTTCTATGAGAAAGCCGCATTCCCACGCATGCGGCAGATGCGGCGTGTCGAACCGACGCATCGAGTGCTTGCCCAGAGGGAGTAGCTCGCCATCGGCTAGAGCGCGGGGCGCCCGATCAGCAAGATCGCTGATCGATACCATGGCAGCAACGCTGCCGCACAGTGGTACAGACTGCGGAGCGGCGCCAAGCCATTCGTTGAGCGAGCCGCACTCGTCGGCTTCCACATGAGAAAACGCAATGTAGCGAAGCCTCTCGACGGGCAAAACCGCCGCCACAGCTTCACGCACCAGCTGAAACATCTTTCGCGGACCGGTGTGAAAAAGCAATGACTCATCATCCACGATGAGGTATTGGTTGAACGAGAACCCGCCTGCACCTTCGATTAACACCGGCGTGTTAATGCGGTAGATCCCATCGGCAATTTCATGCACATTTGTCCCGGACTGCTTGTTCGTCATGGTCATTGGACTCTCCTGCCATGGATTGAGTGATAGTCGCGTTCAGGGCCTGTCGCCCAACTATTAAGTCTGCTGCGGGCCACCCGTGCAGCGTAGCACGGGAGCCAGACCACTCCGCTGGAAGGCAAGTCTACTTGCACATCAAGCGCTTCTTCAAGATTTCGTCCTGTTTCGTCGTCCTGTTTCGCCTACCGGGATAGACCGCGAATGCTGCAGTCTATCCGGCTATCAGCCTGCAGTATATCCCGACCCATCACTTCGAGGCAGAGGCGGTCTGCCGGGCTGTCCACACCATCTCCGCCTCGATTGAGCACATGAGTATTGATCATCGTCGTACTGACGACTGACTTTGCGCCGAGCAGCTCCCGAATCGTCCGGATGCCTGCCTGTGCGTCGCACGCAGACAGGTCGTCGCGATTCTCAAGTAAATGGGTGGCAAGGGAATGCCGGAAGGTGTGACAACTGGCGGGCTTGGCGATCCCGGCTGCGCGCGTCCACTCTTACCCTCCTGCGTTCACTAGCTGCAAGGGGGCGAGGAACTTTCGACTGCGGCCGTCGGTTCCCCTTCGTTACTCTTCTCATCCATCCTATAGGGCATAGCCAGGTTGCTGTTCACTGCGCGCGTCCAACGAGGGTCTTCCGAGACCGCGCGTTACGCGAGCACGGGGGATAGTCGGCTACCTCCCTCCATACCTTCTGAGGCGCGCGTTGCGCGAGCACAGGAGACCAGCAGGCCGCCCTATCCCCTTCCCATCTTCGCCAATTCCGAAAAATAGTGCGCGAAGGCTTTCATGCCGCCGGAGGCTTGGCCCCAGTCGAAGTATTCGTTTGGGGCGTGGTAGCCGTGCTCGGGCAGGCTCAGGCCCAAGAATAGAATAGGCACCTTCCAGAGGCGTTGCATGGTGGGCACGGCGCCGATTGAGCCGCCCTCGCGGATGAAGGCCGGTTCCTTGCCGAAGCCGGCCCGCGCGGCCTTGCGAATCGCGTCGGCGTAGGGGCCCTCGAAGACCCCCCGAAACGGGTGCAGCATCCCTTCCGGATGGACCTCGACCAGGGGATTCTGTTTTCGGACAAACTGTTTCACGAAGCGGAACACCTTTTCCGGCGTCTGGTTCGGCACCAACCGCATACTGACTTTCAACTCTCCTGAAGCAGGCACCACGGTTTTCACGCCCGGTCCAGTATAGCCACCGACCAGGCCATGGACTTCGAACGTGGGCGCCGCCCAGATGCGCCGCAAGACTTCGTCCGCTCGCGTGGCCCGCAGCGCGCGAAATCCGTGGACCTGCATGAATCGCCGCACTTGAAATCCGGAG
>JACRLS010000270.1 GCA_016235225.1 Nitrospirota bacterium
AGCCTCTGGCGGGCAGGTCATACCCGCGCAAGCGGGTATCCAGTCCTTTCCGACCAAACGGGTGAACATCCCGCTTTGCTCAAAACCATCATGGCAAAGAGATTTTAGATCTTTTTCAATTCCTATCTCTGTTCTTGGGACCCCGGATCTTCGTTGACAATCACCTACCCCTCTGGGTAGGCTCGCCTGCTCGCGGACGGTCCCAAGGAGGCATGATGCGCGTCCGGTTTCGAGACTTCAATCCCCGGTCCTTTTCCTTCCAGCGCGACCCTGTTCTGGTGTTGGAAGAATTCTGGTCTCCCCAGGAGATGGCCCGGTGGCAAGAGGCGATGGGGCGGGCGAACTGGCGGAACCTTCAGGATTTGTCGGACGTGTCGAAAGCGTTCCCCGATTGCGGGAATTGGGCCAAGGCCCAAATCGCCGGGGAGGAGGTGTCGCTTCTGATGAGTCGGGTCGCACTCCCCTGCATCGCGGATTATGTCGAATCGTTTCCGAACATCAAGGGCCGCCACGTCGGGTTCAGCTACTACTCCTATTCCGCTGGGGATTCCCTCTCCACCCACGATGACACCGATGAAGCGTATGCGCCTCCGGGGACCCTCAGGCCATCGCGCCGGCTGGCTCTCGTGTCATACTTTCACAGCGCCTGGGAGCCGGATTGGGGCGGGGAACTTCTGGTTTATGACCGGAAACGCGAGCCGGACGGCAAGGGGAAGCTCCAGTTAACCCATTGCGTCCTGCCGGAACCCGGAAGCGTGGCGATGTTTACCGTCCCCAGGCCCCATCGCGTGGCCCGCGTGGATCAACTGGCGGGTGAGCACAAGCGGTTGTCCATTGCCGGCTGGTTCATGACCGAACACTAATCATGCGGGCTAGACGGAAACCCGATTGCGACATGTGCCTACCGGCAGCGGCGCGGCAATCCCTGTGGGCCCACCGGAGTCAGCCAGACGTAATCCGCGATGCCCTCGTTGATCAGTTCCGACACCTCGCTGGGCCGATCAGGGTCGTAAGAGCTCAGGTAGACCGTCATCTGTCGCCCCATCCCCTGTTGTCGCCGCATGACCCGTTTGGGAATCGGAAGCTGGTACTGAATATGTCCGCCCCCGGTGTAGCTGACCACCGGGCCGGCGCGGCGATTGTGCTGCCCTGAGATGAAGCGGAGGGTGTCGGTGATCGTTTTGGCCATCCCCTCGTCTCGAAACATGGACGCCTCATACATGCGTTGGTACGCGTCGTCTGAGAGCCCGCCATGGCATAGCCTGACCTGTTGCACGATCACTGCTCGATAGGCAGGATCATCGACATAGCTTTGATTCCACATCCCCCACTGGCCCATTTCAGGGATATGGAGAGCCCGCGAAAGCCCCTGTGTGGCGACCTGGCGGACCAGAGCCCGCGGTGGGTTAAGCGCTGCGACGTCCAGGGTGCCGGAGCGGGCAAACGCGATCAACGGCTCGTAGTCCGAAAAGGCCCCGCCCCAATTGTCATTCCAATGGGCGTCCTTGAGAAACTGTTCCCGCGGGGTGTCTTCCCGCGACAGATACCGACTCAACCCCACCTGGCCGTCCCATCCAAACATCTCCAGAGCCAGGACCGGCTGTCGGTCACGATTGAGCAAGCCCTCGAGGACGCGCACCGCCGCCTGGATGTGCGCCGCATTCCGATGCTCTTCGCCGAGATAAATCACATCCTGCATGGAAGCGGATACCATCCATTCGGGGAAGGACACCGGCTCCCCGGTCTTGGTGTCGATGATGTGCCCGACGGCATACGGACGTAGAGTCACTGGGCTCGGAAGGATGCGCGGCGCGTCAGGTCCAGCGGCACAGGCAGCGCCGACCAGAGTCAGGCCCGCCATGGCCATCGTGAGTATCCAGATCCAGACCTGGCGAAGGAGGAAGGCTGTCGGGAGAAGAGTACGCATCCTTGCGAGGTGAGTACGTACCACAGTCGACGCCACAGGGCAAGTCGCTCGCCTCGACTCCGTCCGACAGGAGCCGCTGTCCTCGCGAGCGCCGGCGCCCATTGAAATCTCGCCATCGCGGGGGCTACCATCGCCTCGCCCGCATCGGCGTGACACGCGAGGTTTGTGGCGAATGGCGATCAACTCCTCCCCTGGATCCGACTGTGATCCCGAGCGCTGGTGGCTCGACATGGCGACTCGCCTCGGCGTGGGCGAGCGCGTGGCGCTGTTCTTCAAGAACGCGCTCGGACGGGAGGGGCCGCTGGAACGTGCGGCGCAGGTGGGCGCCGACATCCATTACATCCTGTTCGTCTTGCTGCGGTACTGGATCCCCACCGTCCTGCCGCCGCCGGGCCGGGAACGCGCGACGAAACATGATCCGGACTATTGGCTGGACTCCGAGCAGATCTTGCGGCAGGCCGCGGAGCGACTGCGCGAACTGAAACCACTCATCGAATTGCTCACCACGACGGACCCCTTTGCCTCCGACACGCCGGCCCTCGGCAGCCAGACCAAGCCGGTCGTCGAAGTCGAGCTCTCGCGGATGTTGGACGGCATCGCCGAAGTGGCGGGGAGTTACGGGGGCCCGGACTATACGTCCGTGATCAAGCAGTTCGACCCGATTCCGCTTCGCCAGACGCAGCCCTTCAAGCACAACAAGAAAAACAGCGCGGAGTTGTGGGTGGTGTTCCTGTTGCGCGAGCACTTCAAAGCCCTGGGCGTCGGCAAGGATCGGTCCTGGCCGCGCATCGCGGACATCGCCGCCGCCGCCGGCATCCATCAACCGAACGGAGCGCCCTATCCCGCGGACGAGTTGAAATCCTGGTGGCAGAAAAACTGGCCGCGAACCTATCACCAACTCGAGCAGCAGAGCGCCGTCTCACAATCCTCCGGCGCCGCCTATGCGCAGGACGTCCAGTGGTTCCGATCCTGGTTTGCCTGGCAGATGGCAAAGTTCCGAGTCTCGTCGTGAGACTGCTGAGGCGAACGGCTCATTCGACGCTGAACGTGTTTTGGGGTCCCTGCTGATGTCGATCAACTTGTGATTCCCCGTAGCTTCCGGCCTTCGTAGCCGAAGTGGCTACTCCCGCCTGCCGAAGCCGTGCGGCGGGCAGGTCGGCGGAGTAGGCTGCTACGGGGAGCTTCATTCAAAATGGAATTCAGCAGATGTAGGCAGATGCAGCACCGGCATTGCGCGGGCGACCCTGCAACTTCAATGCGGCGGGGGGAGGTCTCATCAACCACCTCATTTGGCCTGGGATCTCTACAATTTCACTACGGTAGCTCTTGGAGAAGGAATCCACAGAGATACAAAGGCAAGGCACAAAAGATACAGCCTCACTGCTGTCCAAGATAGCCGAGACCGGGTGGAAGCCCACTTGATTTGATGCGGGTTTCGGACGGGTTATGACGGGTTTTCAAGATCG
>JACRLS010000271.1 GCA_016235225.1 Nitrospirota bacterium
AGGCCTCTGTCCCAAGAGCTTCGACCAGTCGGTTGCCCTTCTGATCGTCTTGGTAGCTACTGGGGTGTCCCGACGACTCCCCAGACAGGACTTGCACCTGTGAGACACACAGCGCCTTTTCACGGCGCACTGAATAATGCGCGCTAGCATGCCTTCCCTGCCAACCCGAGCCGGACACGGTAGCGCGCAATGAGCCACCGCTTCAACGCAAGACCGGCCCCGATCACCGTCACAACCAACGCGAAGAGTCCGAATGCCGGAAATCCCATGCGGGTGCCATGATCGAAGTAGAGTTTGCCGTCGGCGCCCTGCACGATGTGGGTTTCCTTCTGCAGCTTGTGCGTCTCGCCGCTGGAATCTGCCAACTGAATCCATTCGTTGCAGAGCCGAACCGGTTCCGATGATCCCGACACATCGTGCCACCCGAACCGCAGGCAGACATCGCTGACTGGATTGAAAATCTCCGGAAACCGAACAAGCCGATCCAGATTGACTCCAGTGCCCCAAACGGTCAGCGCCAGAATCCCGTTGCCCACCAGGATCAACGCCAGCGTCACTCCCAACTGGTAGCGTCGAAGTCGCGCACGCTTCCCCTCCTCCATCTCGCTCCGTTCCGGTGAGAGGCTGGGCATCTCGCTCATGGACTCCGGCTCCCGTCATCACGCGCCGGCCACAACGATCTGCGAAAAATCCGCGACCGACAAAAACAGCTGATCGACGTCGGCCAAGAGCGACAACCGGTTGGCCCTGACTTGCTGGTCCTCGGCATTGACCATGACGCCGGCGAAGAACTCGTCGATGGCGCCTTTCATTCGGACCAGCGATTCTAACGCCTCCTGATACTGGCCCTTGCTCACGGCAGCCGGCACCGCGTGGGCTGCTGCCCCGAGCGCCTGCTGAAGCGCCCCTTCAGACGGATGCTGAAACCGCGAGGAGTCGACGGGAACCCTGTTCCACGTTTCCTTTTCGACGAGCCGATGGGCGCGCTTGAAACCGACCATGAGCGGATCAAACTCGGGACGCACCGTGATCGCCTGAATGGCTTGCATGCGCGAGAACAGATCGAGCAGGTCACAGGCCTCACCGTGGACGGACTTGGCCACGGCATCCATCACGTCATTCCGAAGGCCCTGCTGCGTCCGGCCGTAGAACCGGAGGCGTTCCAACAGAAAATCGATCATCCGCCGCCGCCGTTCCTCGGGGGTCCCCGTGATCGCCTTGAATCCCTCGCGCGCGACCAATTGATCGGCCTCGCCGATGAGCGCCCCCACGTCCAAGCGCAGCTTCCCTTCGAGGACCATTCGCACCATGCCACCCGCATGGCGCCGGAGCGCGAAGGGATCTTCCGAGCCGGAGGGCGCCATCCCGACGGAAAAGAATGCGGCGATGGAATCCAGTCGATCGGCCAGCCCCACCACCATGCCGAGTATGGTGGCGGGCAAGGCGTCATCCATCGATTTCGGGAGGTATTGTTCCGCCAACGCCCGACAGACTTCCGACGATTCCCCTTGAAGCCGGGCATACTCCCCGCCCATGACACCCTGCAGCGCGGGAAACTCGCCGACGACGCCCGTGAGTAGATCCGCCTTGGAGAGCCGCGCCGCGCGCCGGGCGGTCTCAGCCAGTTCGGGCTTGTTGAGGGCAACAACCAACTGACCGGCCAGCTCTTCCAGACGGCGGGTTTTTTGGAGCAGCGTTCCCAGCTTTTGATGAAAGGTGACCCCGTTGAGTTTCTCGGCACGGTCGGCGAGCGGCATCTTCCCGTCCTCGTCGAAGTAAAATTTCGCATCCGACAAACGGGCCGCCAGCACACGCTCATTCCCCTGGCGGATCACGGTCATATTGGGAACCTTCATATTCGTGATGGAAATGAACCGCGGCAGCAGGCGACCGTTCGGCCCCACCAGCGAGAAGAACCCCTGGTGCTCTTTCATCGCGGTGACAAGAATGTCTTGCGGAAGGGCCAGGTACGCCTCATCAAATGAGCCGAGGACCGGATGCGGATACTCGACGGCATTCACCGCCTGTTCCAAGAGGTCTTCATCCCGATGCACGGTCCCACGGACTGACTTAGCCAGGGTCTCGATCTGCTCCAGGATCATCGTGCGGCGAGTTTCCTGAAGAGGCACCACGCCCTGTCGTCGCAGCACATCGAGATACTGGGACAGGCCGGTCACCACCATGCCTTGTTGTCCCTTCCCAGCGGCGGTTCCCATGAACCGGTGCCCCCAGGTCCTGGCGCCGGCCTTCACGCCGCCCACTTCGCAAGTCACCACTCGCCCGCCGTAGAGGGCGACGATCCAGCGGATCGGACGCACAAAGCGGAGCCCGGTGGCATTCCATTTCATGGCTTTGGGGAAGCTGAGGCCGGCGATCAGACCGGGGAGCATCTCTTGAAGGACGACCGATGCCGGCCGCCCGGCATCCCGCTTCACGGCAAAGACGTACTCCCCTTTCGGTGTGTGACGAATCTCTAACTGCCCAACGGCCAGGCCATGGGAGGCCGCAAAGCCCAGAGCGGCCTTCGTGGGCTGCCCCGTTGCATCGAACGCCACCGCCTTCGAAGGCCCCATCGCTTCTTTCACGGCCGACGTCTGTTGAGCGGCAACCCCCTCGACCGCCAGCGTCAGGCGCCGCGGAGTACCGAACGTGTGCACTTTCTCGAAGGCCAGCCGGCGATCTTTCAGTTCGCGCTCGGCCGATTCGGCCAGCGCGCGCAGAGCCGGGCTGATGAACTGATAGGGCAACTCCTCCGTCCCGATCTCCAGCAACAGCTCCGCCTTCTCGCTGTGAACGGCTCTCGTCTTGCGTTTGGTCCGAGGCCCCTTGGGCGGCATATCGAATTAGTCCTTGCGCGAATTCCTATCGTCGACCGGACAGAGCGGATCGGCCCTTCTGTGGTCGGGCCTTCCGATTCAGCATCGGATGTCCCAGCGCTTCGCGGTCCCGCACATAGGAGTCTGCGCAGCGGCGCGCCAGGGCCCGGACGCGCGCGATCGTCCCGGTCCGCTCCGCCACGCTGATCGCGCCCCGGGCGTCCAGCACATTGAAGCAATGGGACGTCTGAATGCAGAAGTCATAGGCCGGAAGGGTCAGTCCCTTGTCGAGAAGGCGCCCACACTCGTCCTCGTAGGCTTGGAACGTGGCGCGGAGCAGCGCCACATCCGCCTCTTCGAAGTTGTAGTTTGAGAATTGCACTTCCGTGGCGTGATGAATGTCCCCGTAGGTCACGCCCTCCGTCCACAGCAGATCGAAGACGGTGCTTACCTGTTGCAGATACATGGCGATCCGTTCCGTCCCGTAGGTGATCTCGACCGTGACAGGCTCCAGTTCAATTCCGCCGATCTCCTGGAAGTAGGTGAACTGCGTGATCTCCATTCCGTCGAGCCGGACTTCCCAGCCGAGGCCCCAGGCGCCCAGCGTAGGCGATTCCCAGTCGTCCTGCATGAACCGGATGTCGTGCTGTCTCGGATTGATGCCGAGCGTCGCCAGGCTCTCCAGGTAGAGCGACTGGATGTTGTCGGGGGACGGCTTCAGCACCACCTGGTACTGGTAGTAGTGCTGCATGCGATTGGGATTTTCGCCGTAGCGCCCGTCCGTCGGCCTCCGGCAGGCTTGAGGATAGGCGGCACGCCAGGGTTCCGGTCCCAATGCGCGCAAGAAGGTCGCCGGGTGAAACGTGCCGGCTCCCATCTGGAGATCGTATGGCTGATGAATGACGCAACCCTGATCGGCCCAGAAACGATTGAGCGAAAGGATAAGCTGCTGGAGGGTCACAGGGGTCCCACTGATCTCCGCGCGGCTGGCCGCCTGATCATGCCTGCGAGGATCGAACGCACGCGTGAAGCTAACAAGAAACCCTCGGATGAGTCAAGAAAAGAAACCGAGCCAATTCCCTTATTTTTCAAGGATCTTGACTCATGTCGGCACGTCGAGTTGCGCGATGAGCCTGTATCGGTTGTGACCGGTTGGATCTTGACGTTAAAAGGCTCGCTGCGCTAATCTCGCTAAACTTTACTGACTCACTCGGCAATAGACGCCATGAAGTTTTCCAAGCGCAGCGAGTATGGGCTTCGGGCTCTGATCGAACTGACCGCGCACTATGGGAAGGCCCCCCTCCAGCGGCACCAGATCGCTCGCCGACAGCATGTTCCGATCGAGTTTCTTGAACACATTCTCCTGACCTTGCGAAACGCCGGCCTCTTGGCCAGTCGTCGTGGCGTGAGCGGGGGCTACCGTCTCCTGAAGTCTCCCGACGAGATCACGCTCGGCCATGTCATCCGCATTCTCGACGGCCCCTTGGCCCCGATCGGCTGCGTGAGCAAGACCGCCTACCAGAAGTGTCACGATTGCCCCTACGCGGACAAACCCAATTGCCCCGTACAGAAGGTCATGTTGGATGTCCGAAACGCGATCGCGGACATCTTGGACAATTACAGCCTCACCGATTTCGTGAAACAGGCGGCCACCGGAAAGCCGGGTGCCATGACTCACGCTCCGAAAGGCTGAGCCCATGCCGCGTCCGCTCATTCTGCTGACCTGCGCAGTCCTGCTGATCCAAGGCTTCGGATCCGCGCCCCTCTCGTCCTTCGGAGGCGAGGTCCGCGAACTGGTTCTGGCCTCGTACAGCGTCCCCAAGGAAGCATACGAAAAGCGTATCATCCCGGCTTTCCAGCAGGATTGGAAACAGCGGACGGGGCAGGCCATCCGCGTGAGAAGCTCATATGGCGCCTCCGGCGCCCAAGCGCGTGCCATCATCGGCGGCTTTGATGCCGATGTCGCGGCTCTCTCGCTTGAAGGTGACCTCGCCCAGATTGTCAAAGCCGGATTGATCACCCATGATTGGAGAACAAGCCCGCACCGCGGCATCATCACGACATCGGTCGTGGCATTCGGCGTGCGCAAGGGAAACCCGAAAGCCATCAAGACATGGGAAGACCTGACCAAGCCGGGACTCGACATTCTGTACCCAAACCCGAAGACGTCCGGCGGCGCCATGTGGGACATCATCGCCATGTATGGGGCAGGCCTACACCTGGGAAAATGGAATCCCTCTGGCGGGAAGCCGAACTCGGACCGGTTGACCGAAGCCTATGCGGCATCGCTCGTGAAACGCATCCAGAAAAACGTCAAGGTCATGGACAAGAGCGGGCGAGAGTCCGTCACGACTTTCGAGCGGGGGATCGGTGACGTGATCGTCACCTATGAGAACGAACTGCTCCCACGTCTGAAGGCCGGCCGCCCCTACGACGTGGTCATGCCCGCAGAGACCGTCCTCGTGGAGAACCCCGTGGCAATCGTGGACCGC
>JACRLS010000288.1 GCA_016235225.1 Nitrospirota bacterium
AAGGCCGGCATCGCAGACGGTGTGCTGAAACGGCCCCGCAAAGTGGACTTGCAGACCTATGGGCCCAAGCTCCAGCAACTCCAACAGTCGCGAGCCGCAGCGGTCGCCGAGGGTGAGAAGAAAAGCGGGACGGCGTTTCTCGCAAAGGCGGCGGCCGAAGCCGGCGCCACCAAGACCGACTCGGGCATTGTGATCAAGACCATCAAGGCCGGCACCGGCGCTTTACCCAAGGCCACGGATACCGTCAAGGTCCACTATCACGGCACGTTGATCGATGGAACGGTCTTCGATAGCTCCGTGGCGCGCGGAGAGCCGGCCTCATTCGGATTGGATCAGGTCGTGAAGTGCTGGACCGAGGGGCTGCAGCACATCAAAGTCGGCGGCAAAAGCCGGCTGGTCTGCCCCGCCGCCCTCGCCTATGGCGACCGGGGATCACCACCGGTCATCAAGCCCGGCGCGACGTTGGTCTTCGAAGTCGAATTGTTGGAGATCGTGAAGAAGTAGGTCACGCCTCGCGCGGGGCACAGAGACCCCGCGCGAGGCTGCCCGTCAGAATCCGACCGACAATCCGACCGTTCCGGTGAGCGCCGAGCGATCGGTCGGGCCCAACAGCTCGGTCCCCACCCCTGTGTCCACCACGATCCGTGAGCTGAGTTGATGCCGGAGCCCGAATTCGATGCCGGTATGATTGCGCCGGCCCACAAGATCAGACTGGCGGGTGTACACATCCAGAATCAGCGTTTCCCGAAACCGATGCGGGTACCCGATCGGATAGCTGAGAGCCGCCACCACTCGATAGCCGCCGCGGCGTTCCTGCCCCTGCGGTGCTCCGAGCAGGGTATAGCCGACGTTGAGGTGAGCCCGAAGCCGGTCGAATGACCGGGTGAGCACCCCCATGACTGCCGTGTCAATTCCTTTCGACCGTACCCCTGTGGGAAAATCCGCTTCCACCCGAATCGCGAAGGCCGGCACCGTGAGGGTTTCCGTATTGAAGTTGTAGAGCAGGCCGAGATGCAGGTCCCCGGATTTGTTCGCGCCCACAACCGAGCGCGGCTCGGTGAACAGATCGCCTTGGATTTCGACTTGCGTGTTGTCGAAGGCCCCGTAAATGATCTGAGGTTGGAAGGTGATGCGTGTCCTGCCCGCTCGCCGATCATTGAGCCGCACGCCGCTTTCGAGACCGATTTCCCCCTTCGGAACGGCATAGGCATCCTCCATCTGGATCGGGCGATTGGGGTCCAGATTGTCGTGGTCCAGGGCCCAAGTCGAGAGCGGCCCGAGCACGATCGCCATGAGCATGCCGGCGAGGATCGTGGTCATGTTCACGGATGCGGATGAGAGGGAGCCGTTCCCGCTCCCTCCCGGACGATCATCGGATTCGTGGCATCCGCGGCGGCCAGATAGTACGCATCCAACACACGATAGATTTCCTGCCGCTTCTCGACCCAGGTGGAAAACTGCGGACTCGTCAGAATGTCGCTGATGGTATCGTGCAGCATGTGGAGGTTGTCGAAGATGTTGGCCACCGCCGGGTGTTCTTCTGCAAAGCGCGGGCTATAGTCCGCCGTCAGGGGCATGAAGGTCCACTGGACGGGAGGTTGCTCCAGATACTGATGGTACGCGGCCAAGATGGGCTGCACGGCCTGCTGTTTCGCCGGCAGGTCCCGCGCGGTGCCCAGCGCATCATAGACCGCCACCTGCAGGTAGTGATAGGCCCAGATGGTGGCATTAAAAAGCGGAAACTTCCGCCTGAATGCTTTCGCGTAGGGCAGACTGTCCAGCCGCCGATGGTCCAGACGCTGCGCGCTGAGGGCGTAGGCACTGTCCTGATAGTAGGCAAGGACCTTCCGAATCGCCCGCGCCTTTTCTTCCGTCGGGAGATCCGCCACGTAGATGTCATAGGTCGAGCGATGCAGGGCATGGGCTTCATCAAAGGTATTCTGCGCGCGCCAGGCGAGCTTCATGTATGTCGGCGCAATCGCCTCTTCATTGGGCGGAAGCGTCTGTCTGGATGCGATGAACCGGAGCGTCGCCTTCCGCGCCTGCTCTTCGACGGCCGGCAGGTCTCGCGCCCCCGTCAGGAGCAGGGTTTCGTACAGGTTGGCATGGCCGAAGTCGATGCCGTTGAAGTCGATGTCGAGCTCTTTGAGATCGTCCCGAAGCGCGAAATTCCAGAGGGCCCGATAGTAGAAGCGTTTGTCCCGTTGTTCGAATTCCGTGCAGCCGATGAGCGTCAGCCCCATCAGCACAACGAGCAGGGCCAAGAGTGAGAAGAATTGTTTGCGCGTCGACATGGTCGATGGTCTCACAAGGATCAGCTGCCCCACCAATAGGGCCCGTCCCCGCACAAGCTGCCCCCCTGCACTCGCCTATGATACTGCGAGACCAGCCGTACATCGCGGGCTCGAAGAAATTTACTGCGCCGGTGGGAGCAACGGCTGAAAGGACAGATCCGCCTTGGAGGCAGGCTCTTGGTCTCCGGGAGCGGCGTTCTCCTGTGCTTGCAGCGAAGATGGTGGATGGGTGTTCCCGAGGACGTCCGCGTCCGCCGGCTCCTGCGACCGGTCTTCATCGAGCGGGAGATAGGTCAGGGGAATTTGAAAGAGCTGATCCGGCAGCGCCCGTAGTTTGACGTTCCGGAATTCGACCGTCCACGTGCCGTCCTTACGCGTCAGCCGCAAGGGAAGACGGAGATCCGTGGCAACCCACTGGTAGTAGACGACAAGGCGCCCTTCCTCCCGGACCGTCACTTCATAGAGTGTGGTGGGATGCCCTTCTCGGGTTTCGGTACCGATCACTTCCCGCGCCACTTCTCCATCCATATGTTCGCTGACCTTCGGGGCCTGTCGCGGGTCGTAGGGCAAGGTCTTGAAGTGCTTCATGCGCGAGAGCAGGAACCACATGAGGTGCTTATCCTTACGAACGATCGTCACCCCGACCGGGCCCCGGTCGTTGTGTTCGAGTCGCCATCGATCATCTTTGTAGTAGAGGCTGGCCCGGTGGGTCTGTTCCCCGATGCGGGTGATTTGCTCGGCCAGGAACTCCAGGGCCCTGGCCGGTTCTGTTCCGGCTGCGATGACGAGGACGGCGATCACTGCCGATCGGAGGAGTCGCATGGGTCACACTCCTCGGACAACAGGCCGCCGCGGAGACCGTCGCCATCACCGACCGCAACAG
>JACRLS010000036.1:0-3586 GCA_016235225.1 Nitrospirota bacterium
GCGGAGGCGGCGAAGCGCGGCGACTTCGCGGAGGACATGGACAAAGAGGGGGTCTCCACCGTCGTCGACGATATTAATGCTGAAGTGGCGTCGGGGATTGCGCGGTCCATCGACTACTTCAAGACGACGGCGGCGGAAGGGGATATCCAGAAAATCGCACTCTGTGGTGGGTGTGGGAAGGTCACGGGGCTCACGGATCGACTGCACGAACGAATGGGGGTCGAAGTCGAACTGGTCAACCCCTTCAACCAAATTGATACCGCGTCCTGTGATCTGGATCCGGAACAGCTGGCCGAGCTGGCCCCTGAAGCGGCGGTGGGGGTGGGCTTGGCGTTTCGAGTAATCGGCGACCGATGATTCGAATAAATCTCCTCCCAGGGCCTCGGGCAAAGGCCGTCCAGAAGCAACAGAATCTCCGCACAGAAGTCTCTGTTGGCCTGGGCGTTCTGGTGCTCACGCTCGGCATCTGTCTGTACTTTTCCTGGTCGCTGGACCGTGACATCGAATCACGTCAGTTCGAGAAGCAGGAGAAGGAAAAGCAGCTCGCTCTGCTCAAAGACAAGGTCAAGCAGGTCCAGGACTTCGAGGCCAAGAAGAAACTGCTGGAAGACAAGAACCGCATCATTGAACAACTTCAGCTCTCGCGCTCCGGCCCCGTTCGGATCTTGGATTATGTGAGCCAGAGTCTTGACCCGCTCCGGCTCTGGCTGGTCCGCCTGAACGTCAAAGGCCAGGAAGTGGAAGTCGAGGGTCGAGCCTGGACGAACGACGACGTGGTGGAGTTCGTCAATAACCTGCGCCGCACGGAGTATTTCACCAATATTCGATTGATCGAAACCCGGTCGGGCATGGAAGGTAAGCTCAACGTGTACCAATTCCGGGTGAATTTTCTCTTGAAGGCGTAACCGTGGAACTTCCGAAGATCGATATCGAGTTTCTGAATACGGTGCCGATGTTTCAGAAGGTTGCCCTGCTGACCGTCGTGGTCGGGGGACTGGCCACGGCGTTCTATCTCTATGTGGCGGAGCCGAAACAAGAGGCGCTGGTGGTGCTCCAGGAGAGCATCGGAAAGCTCGATGCCGAAATTCAGACGCTCAGCATCAAGGTCCAGCATTTGGACGAATTGATCGCCGCCAACAAGCAGCTCGAGATCGAGTTGGCCAAGAAGAAAGAGCAGCTTCCGCCCGAAGAAGAGGCGGTCATGCTGTTGAAGCAGATTTCGGATCTGGGGGTGCGACTCGGTCTTGATGTGAAGTTGTGGAAGCCCGGCGCCCAGAGCGAGGATCCCTCCAAGCTCTTTGTGCGCATGCCGGTGAGTGTGGAGGTGGCGGGCGGGTACCACACCGCCGGGCTCTTCTTCGATCGCATCAACAAGTTTCCCCGGATCATCAATGTGTCGGATCTGAAAATGGGGGCGCCGCGGATCGATCAGGGACGGGTGATGATCCAGACGGCGTTCGAACTGACGGCATTTGTGGCCCCCCAAGAGGCAAAGGCGAATGTGGCCGCGACGGCGACAAAGTAAGAGAGGACGGCGAGTGCAGGCTCACGGGAGTCTCATTCTGGTCGGGCTGTTGGGTTTCGTGGGGGTGCTGGTGAGCCGGCAGGCCGTGGCAGATATGTCTGCTCCTTCTGCCGGATCGGGGGGCTCCGCGTCGGCTAATGGTGTGGTCCGTGCAAAGTTGCCGGATTCGTCTGCGCCGCCGAACCCGATTTCAGGAGGTCTCGCCGCCTCAGCCGTGTCCCCCAGTCCCACGCCGAGTCTTCCGTCCGCGACTGGGTATTCCTATGCCCCGGGAGGGCGCCGCGATCCCTTCGCCGTCATGCTCCCGAGCGGTCGGGAGCCCAAGGAAGATCTCCGCAATCTCCCTCCGCTCCAGCGGGTCTCCCTCTCCGAACTCAATCTCATTGGGATCATCTGGGGCGGCTTTGGATATACCGCGATGGTCCAGACGAGTGATGGGAAAGGATATACCGTCCGTCCCGGGACGAGGCTGGGGTCGAACAACGGGGTGGTGGATTCGATTACCACCTCGGCCATCGTGATTCATGAGCATCTGACGGACGTCTACGGAAACAAACAGACCCGTGAGATCGTCATGCGTCTCCATCCGAAAGAGAGCCATGAATGAAAACCCTACATACCTCACCGGCAAGGTTTCGAACCGGCCTGCTCTGGCTGGCCCTGACTTCCGGGGTCCTGGTCCAGACGCCGGCCTCCGCGGCGATGCCCGACACCGGGGCTCGTCTCTCGGTGACCGATCAGGGGGATCGTGTCCGCGTGGAGGTGGAAGCCGATCACCCGATTCCCTATACCGTGTCGACAAGCAGTAAACCCCCTGCCGTCACGGTGGATCTTCAGGGGGTGACTCAGTCCGAGGGGCTGCGTCGAGAGCACGTCGATCTGTTCCCGGTCAAGGACATTACGCCCACCTCTGTTGATAAACCAGTCCTGGCAGTTCGATTGCAGGTCAGCCTGACGGCGTTGGTATTCCCGGAGATCTCGCGTGACGGCAACCGTCTCCTTCTCGATTTCTCGAAGAAGCAAGGGGAGCCAGAAACCGCAGGTCTCGGGTCGGCAGTGGGGCACACGCCGGCCGCCCAACAGTCGGTCGGCGACCAGGATTCGAATCATACGGCGGGCCTCACGCCGGCCACCACGCTGAACAAGGTGGATGTGCAGCGGCGTGACCAGGACGTGATCGTCGTCCTGCGCGGAGATGGGGGCTTCCGCTACGATGTGACGCAGGTGGACCGTCAGCGTCTGGTGCTGGACCTCTATGACGTCGGGACGGCATTCGGAGCCCGTGCGGTGCCGGTGGAGCACGAGCTCTTGAAGCAGATTCGTGTCGGCCGGCATGCGAACAAGGTGCGGCTGGTCTTCGATCTGTCCAAGCCGGTGCACTATACGCTGACCCAGACCCTGTCTCAATTGGCCGTGCGATTGGTCGATGAGCGGACGGAAGCTAAAGCTCCTGCTGGACGCGTTATCACGATCGACACGCCCGCAGTGCGGCGCTCGGCTTCAAGTAAGGAGCAGGAAAAGGAGTCAACCGTGCCACGATCATTCTCCGGTGATCGTCTCCCCAACCAGGGAATCGCGGTCCCTGCCGCGCTGCACAACGCCGTGGTCGGGAGACCGGATCAGCCTCGGTTGGCGCAAATGGCACCCGACGAGAAGACGCCTGCGCAGACCGAACCCGCCGAGGAACTCGGTCAGCGCCGGTATGTCGGGCGCCGGATCTCGATGGATTTCCAACAGGCCGATATCAGCAATGTCCTGCGTCTCATTGCGGAGGTCAGCGGTTTCAACATCGTGGTCGGCGAAAATGTGAAATCCAAGGTCACGATGAAACTCGTCGGGGTGCCGTGGGACCAGGCGCTCGACATGCTCCTCAAGATGAACAACCTCGGCATGATCCGCGAAGGAAATATCGTCTGGATTGATTCCCTGTCGAATCTGTCCCGTCAGCAGGACGAAGAGGCCAAGGCCAAGGAATCAAAGTCGAAGGCCGAGGATCTTGTGACCGAAGTCATCTACATTCGAAATCTTCAGGCGCAGGAGGTGCAGACCACCTTGCGGCCA
>JACRLS010000036.1:3635-6902 GCA_016235225.1 Nitrospirota bacterium
GGCAGCAATCTTCTCGTGATTCGAGATACTCCTAGTAACGTCGCCATCTTCAGGAAGCTGGTGGAGGGCTTGGACCTCGAGGTCCCCCAGGTGCAGATCGAATCGCGGATTGTGCAGGCCGATACCACGTACATTCGTTCGTTGGGTATCCAGTGGGGCTATGCCAATTTGAACACCCTTGCCAGCGGCAAAGTGGTCAACTTGCGCGGACAGGGCGGCGGCGGATCAACCGGGGCCCAGGATGCCTTTGGCAGCCAGACGTCCCAGTTCCTGGTGAATCTGCCGGCCACGGTCACCGGTCTCAGCTCGGTTCCGGCGGTCGGCCTGACGTTCGGCACCTTGGGGGCCGATGTACTGGATCTTCGCCTCTCGGCCGGTGAGTTGCTCAACCTAGCCAAAGTCATCGCCGCACCGAAGATCATTACCCTGGATAAACGTGAGGCGCGGATCGAGCAGGGCGAGTCGATCCCCTTCCAGACGATCTCCTTGCAGGGAACGCAGACCACGTTTGTGGATGCCAACCTGACGCTGCAGGTGACCCCTCAGATCACCTCACGGGATCCAAAGGAAACCTCGAAACAGATTCTCTTGAGAGTCCGGGCGACGCGGAATGCGGTCGGCACGCGCAGCAATCCGGCCGGTCCCAGCATCGACAAGCGCGAGGCGACGACGCAGGTGCTGGTGCGGGACGGGGAGACGATGGTCATCGGCGGAATCTTCGTCGATAACCAGACCAACTTCTCGCAGGGCGTGCCATGGCTCTCGCGGATTCCGGTCATCGGATGGTTCTTCAAGAGCAAGACCGAGAGCATCAATAAGCAGGAGTTGCTCATCTTCCTCACGCCGACGATCATTAAAACATAAGGCGCGTGGAGCGCTCGTCCGTCCCGCCCCGACCGGTCCGCCGACGGACCGGCGTGGGCATCCCTCATCTCTCCCATCCCGTTGCAATAGACGCTCGTGACGGGGTACTCTAAGCCCCATGTTGCGCTATCTCAACGGCGGCGAATCTCACGGAAAGTGCCTCCTGGCGGTGCTGGAAGGCGTACCGGCCGGTCTGCCTTTGACGGCCGATATGGTCAATCAGGACTTGGGCCGTAGACAGAAGGGCTATGGCCGTGGCGGGCGTATGCGCATCGAGCAGGATCGGGTGGAGTTCGCCTGCGGGGTGCGAAAGGGCAAGACCCTCGGCAATCCTATCGGACTTCTGATCGCCAACAAGGACTGGGAGAATTGGAAAGAGGTCATGGCGGCCGAGCCGGGACCGGCCTCGGTCGAGAAGGTGGTCACGCGACCTCGACCGGGACATGCGGATCTGGTGGGGGCGATCAAGTATGGCCATCGGGACGTGCGCAACGTTCTCGAAAAAGCGAGTGCGCGGGAAACGGCGATTCGAGTTGCGATCGGTGGTGTGGCGAAGGCGCTCTTGTCGGCGTTCGGCATGCGGGTCATCAGTTACACCATGGAGATCGGGACTGTGACGGCCATGCCTCCGCAGGACCCGCTCGATGCCTATGAGCGGGCCGAAGGGTCGGATGTGCGGTGTCCTGATGAGA
This sequence comes from Nitrospirota bacterium, assembly GCA_016235225.1. Taxonomy (GTDB): domain Bacteria; phylum Nitrospirota; class Nitrospiria; order Nitrospirales; family Nitrospiraceae; genus RSF151. The sequence continues at coordinate 5,192 of JACRLS010000036.1, forward strand.
CCGCGGGCTCCGCCATGATCGAGCTCATCCGAGCGGCGAAACACAAGGGTGATACGCTGGGAGGGGTCTTCGAGGTCGTGGTGACCAATCCTCCGATCGGACTCGGCAGTTACGCGCAGTGGGACCGGCGCTTGAGCACTCGGCTCGGCATGGCGGCAATGAGCATCCAGGCCATGAAGGGCGTGGAAATCGGGATGGGATTCGAAGCCGCCCGGCGGTTCGGCTCGGAAGTCCATGACGACATCTACTACGACCATACCCAGCGGGAATTCGTCCGCAAGACCAATCGTGCCGGCGGGCTGGAAGGAGGGATCACCAATGGTCAGCCGATCGTCGTGCGAGTCGCCATGAAGCCGATCTCGACGCTCTATAGCCCGAAGCAGAGCGTCGACATCGAGACCAAAGAGGCCTTTGAAGCGACCGTGGAACGCTCCGATATCTGCACGGTCCCGGCCGCCGGCGTCGTCGGTGAAGCCGTGATCGCCTTTGAGATAGCCAATGCGATGATCGAGAAGTTCGGCGGCGATACACTCGACGAGATGAAGCGAAACTTCGATGCCTACCAGGACTACGTGAAGTCCTTTTAAGTTCTCCTTCCCTGTGCTACGATCCCTCGATTTTTCTGAGACTCCCGCGGGCGGAGCCGACCACGGCAACGGCAGTCGAAGCAGTCTCCCGCCTTCGGCCCATGCGTGGTGTGAGTCCGTGACCAGCCATGACCCAGCACACCGCAGCATCAACAGAGCGTCGCGTGACGGTCGGGTTAGGCGATCGGGCCTACGACATTGTGATCAAACGCGGAGCGTTGGCGGAGGTAGGCGAACGGCTCACGTCCCTCGGCCTCTCCGGAAAGGCTGCGGTGGTCACCAATCCCGTGGTGGGACGGCTGTACGGAGCCACAGTCCTGCGTTCGCTGAAAGGCGCGGGATTCCGCCCGGTGCTGGTGACCATTCCGGACGGTGAACGGCACAAGACATTGCGGTCCGTGGCGCGGGTGCTCGATGCGCTCGCCGCCGCTCGATTCGAACGTCGCTCAACGGTGATCGCGCTTGGCGGAGGGGTCATCGGCGATCTAGCGGGATTCGCCGCCTTGGTCTATCAAAGGGGGATTCAGTTTGTGCAGCTCCCAACGACCTTGGTGGCGCAAGTCGATTCCAGCGTCGGGGGGAAGACCGGCGTCAATCACGTGCTCGGCAAGAACCTGATCGGAGCGTTCTATCAGCCGCGCGTGGTCGTCATGGATCCCGTTGCGCTGAAAAGTCTCCCAGAGCGGGAATGGCGGGCCGGGCTGGCGGAAGTGATAAAGTATGGGGTGATCGCCGACGACCATCTCTTCGCCTCCCTGGAAGAGAACATCGAGCCGATCGTCAAACGGGACGATGATCTTGTGGCGAACGTGGTCGCCCGTTCCTGCCAGATCAAAGCCTCGGTGGTGGAACAGGACGAGCGTGAGAGCGGGCTCCGTCGTATTCTGAATTATGGCCATACGATCGGCCACGCCTTGGAATCGCTGGGCCACTACCGACGACTCATTCATGGAGAGGCCGTGGCGATCGGGATGGTACAGGAGGCCCTCTTGGCCCGTCGACTCGGCCTCTGCAGCGACGACGTGGTGACACGGCAGCGGCGCCTCATCACCAATGCCGGCCTTCCGACGGAAGTGCCGCCGGTCCGATTCGCGCAACTCTGGACCGCGATGCAGCGCGACAAG
>JACRLS010000295.1 GCA_016235225.1 Nitrospirota bacterium
AGTCTCATTCCCATCGCGCTGGGCGCCAACTGGAGCAGCGTCACACCGTTCGTGATGGAATCGGCCAGCCAGTTCAGAGCCCCGATCCCTCCTGCCTTGAACAGCCCGCATTACACGGCGGCCTTTGATGAAGCGAAGCGATTGGGCGGCGACGGTATCACGACACCGACGCAGCGGACGGCGGAACAGACCGAAATCGGCACCTATTGGGCCTATGACGGCACGCCCAGTCTCTGTGCCCCGCCACGGCTCTATAACCAGATTACGATGCAGATTGCCGAGCAGCGGCGGTCTCATGTCGTCGAATTGACCCGCCTCTTGGCGTTGGTCAACGTCGCGATGGCGGACGCCGGCATCGCGGTGTGGGAATCCAAGTACTACTATCAGTATTGGCGGCCGATTACCGGCATCCGCGAATCCGATCCCGGGACCGGTCCCACCGGCGCCGGCGACGGCAACCCCGCCACGGTCGGCGATCCGGCCTTCTCGCCCCTCGGCGCGCCGGCCAGCAACCTCACGGGACCGAACTTCACCCCGCCGTTCCCCGCTTACCCGTCGGGACATGCCGGGTTCGGCGGCGCGCTCTTCCAGATCCTGCGCCTGTTCTACCGAACCGACCGCATCCCCTTCACCTTCGTCTCGGATGAGTTCAACGGCGTGACCGTCGACAACCAAGGCAACGTCCGCCCGCTTGTGCCGCGGAGCTTTACCTCGCTCTCACAGGCCGAGGAAGAAAACGGCCAGAGCCGCATCTACCTCGGCATTCACTGGACCTTCGACAAGACCGAGGGGATCGCCCAGGGCCGGCGCGTGGCCGACTACGTCTTTGAGAACGTCTTTACGCCGGTTCACGAGCGGCGACATTCTCACCGCCATCGGTAAGGTTCAGGAGAATCCAGAACCGCATCGCACTGGAGCGGAAGACGACGGATCGGCGAGGCGCGCCGGCGCGCTTCAACATTGCCTGACGCTATTGGGGCGGGGGAGGTGCTGACTCTCCGGCTCGCTGGATCGGTGTGCCGCCTAAGGACCCCAGACAGACCAGGCCGATTCCGATCCAGACGAGTTCGCGGACGCGGCGGAGGAGCGCGAAGGTGATGCCGGTCACCTCACTGTACCCAAAGGCCGCGAACAGCAGCAGATTGTCGCCTTCCCGCGCACCGAGGCTCCCGAGGATGAAGCACGTCCCGCCTTCGTAGAAGACGGAGAGTCCGTCGAGCGCGCCGTCCTCGCGCGATTCCAAGTACCCGATTCTCAGCCCAAGCCGACGGAGGGTTTCCAGCATCCACGTGAAGAGCCCCCGGCGCTGGACCAAGACAAACGCGAGGATCCCGCAGAGTAACAGCCCGACCCCGATCACGGCCGCCGCCAGCGTCTGGCTGCCCGATCCCGCTCCACCCAGCAGCCAAAGCCCCAGTCCGATGCCGAGCAAGATGAACAGCACCTCGGCCAGCGACATGATCGTCTTGGCAATGACCACGGACGCCAGACCGTCGACCATCGGCACTTGATAGCGGCTCAGCAGAAATGCCTTTAACGGTTCCCCGCCCATGTAGGCCGTCGGGGTCGTCATGTTGACGACTTCACCGGCTGTACGGATGGCCAACAATTTTCCAAAGGAGACGGCGCCTGCGTGCCGGATCAGCGTCACCCGCCAGCCATAGGCCTCGATCACATACATGAGCAGGGAGGGCAGCAGAATCAGCACGAGTGTCAGCGGTCCCAGCGCCGTGATCGTCCCGACGATCCGCCCAGGCCCGATGTGCCACACCAACCCGACGAGGGTGAGGAGACCAAGGACGAGGAGGGATAGCCTAAGCAAGGGGAGAACGCACGGAGAGCCGGCTCACCCAGGCCAACATGACCCAAAACAGGTTGGCGCCGATGGCCGTGAGCCAGAGAAACCAGGGAAGGAGCCCGACGAGCGCCGCAGCCAGCAAGGCGACCGAGAAATCACGGCTGGCCATGTTCCGCAAGATGAACTCCACGCGGGCGGCCTGATCGGGACTGCGCCACCCCCCGCGGTCGCGAATCGCCTTGGCCCGGGTCACGAGCCAGAGCGAGATGCCGTTGGCTGCGACCGCGGCTCCGCCCAGGGCCAGCGGCACCCACGAGCCAATCCCCATATCGGCCGAGCTCTCCGGCTGCGAATAGGCGCCCCAGGCAATTCCGGCGAAGATCGCCATATGCACGACATTATCCCCCATGATGTCGAGCTGCTCGCCGGCCTTGGATTCCGAAAAAGTGAGTCGAGCCACTTCCCCATCGCAGCAGTCCACGATCGCCGATAACTGGAAGAGCAACGCCCCGATGATCCCGGCCGCATAGCCCCCCATCCCGAACAGGACTGCCGCCACCAGCCCGATGGCGATCGAGATGAGCGTCACGGCGTTCGGAGACAATCTGAGCGACAAGAACAGACTCGTGAGCATCGCCGAGATCTTGCGATTGAAGTAGGTGTCGACGAAGCCTTCGAACTCTCCCCGCAACGAGCGGACCAGCGTTCGCTCCGCAGCCGCCGCTCCGCGATGTCCCCGCGCCTGGTGAAACCAGAGTCCGACGTCGGGCCGGGCTTCCAACACCTTGACCCTGCCGCTGGGCGCCAGTCGTTCCAGCATGCTCCGGATCGGAGGACCGCCGGGGGTCGAGGCGGCGGCCATGCCCAACAGATGCCCCGGGAGGACCAAGAGGTCGGCCGCGCAGGGATCGGTATCGCGAGACTCATCGGCGAGGCCGGGCGCCGGTTCCGCGACGCCGGTCAATCGACCGTCATGCCAGGCTACGACCGGGTTCCGCACTTCGCCACGGGCCGCACGCGGTTCCTGGTTGACCACCAGCAGGGCCGTCTCACCGTCCCGCACTTCCTGTCTGAGTCGCTCGACCAGTGATCGCGCAAACATGGCCCGCGGCCCCACCAGGAGGCATGGCCCTTTGATCTCGTCCGAGAGGGTTTCCCAGGTATGCGGATCGGTGAGCGGAAACTCCCGCACCGGCATCCAGCGGATCGAGAGCGTGAGGCGGGCATCATCCCGCACTGACCGGCGCAGCGACTCCTCCTGCTCGCCGGCCAGAACAAGGAGATGCGTACACCCGGCGCGCTGCAGGGTCAGAACCGCGCGTTGGAACACCGTGAGCCCGCCGACCTTCATCAGCGGCGTCACTTCACGTTTCCCCAGCACGCCAGGGCCGTCTCCGAAGAGCCCGACCGTCGTGAGAATGACGGCGGTGTCGAGACTTGACTTGGTGGCGACTGTCTGCGGGTGGGGCAGGGTATGATCCATGGCATGTGGCCAGACTATGGGCCCTGGGCGATGGGCGAGAAAAAGAGTGCGTGCCTCTCGCCTGCTTACGCCAGTTTGGGAAGAATCTCTCGCTCGGCCCTCGCTACGTCTTCGGGGAAATCAATTTCAATCGAGGGCAAACCGCCGATCCGCTCGAATCCGACCTTGGCTTCAGCGAAGAAGTCCAAGAGCGCATCTTCGTATTCCATGTCGAGCAGCCCGCGCTCCACGCAGCGTTGGAGAGAGGCCACCAAGGTCCCCGTGTCCGCCCCGCGGACTTTCAGAAATCCCACGCCCTCCCCGGCCAGGTCATAGGACGAGGGCATCTGTTTGGTCAGGGCGACGACGCGGCCGCCTCGCACCACGACCATGCATTCTTCGGTCTGCTGCTTCACCGACTCATCCATCAACAGCGCGTTCGGCGCGGTCGACTGCACCAGACGCCGCATCACCTCGCGATGATACAGCACATCGGCATCCATGATGATGGTATCGCGGTCGAGCTCGTGTCGCGCCGCCCATAAGGACCCGATGCTGCCGCGCTGGTACTGCTCATTGACGAGATAGCGCAGCTCAACCCCGGCATAGGCTTGGCCCACGGCGGCGCGGATCATCTCCTGCTTGTACCCGACGACGACCGTCGTCTCTTTGATGCCGAGCGAGGCCAGCACGCCCAGGTGCCGGGCCAGGAGGCTTTTGCCGCCCAGCTCGATCAATCACTTGGGACGATGTTGGGTGATGGGCCAGAGTCGCTTCCCGACTCCGGCCGCCAGAATAACGGCCCTCATGCGCGCACAGCCGAGGATTCCAGCACCTCCTGAAACGCGGCGAGGAATCCCTCGAAGTCCTTGAGCGTCAGCGCGCCCATATTGGCAATGCGGAAGATCTTTTCGGCCAGGGGGCCCTGCCCCGCGTAGATGACATAGCCGCGCTCTTTGAGCCGATCGTGCAGAACCGGATACGACAGACCCGTCGGCAGATGGTACGCCGTGATCGTGTTCGACTGAAGTTCCGGCGGCAGCAGCGCTTTGACCCCCAGGGCGGTCATCCGTTTCCGGATCAGCGCCGCGGCCTGCTTGTAACGTTGGATGCGGTTGGCCACGCCCTCTTCCAGCAGCTCGTTCAGCGCCTCATCAAACGCGTAATACAACTGCACGGCAGGGGTGAAGGGAATGCTGCCCCGTTCCTGCTCCTCATAATAGTGCGGGAGATGGAGATAGATCGTCCGCTTCGGATAGGATTTCAGCCGATCCAGAAAGCCCTTCCGGATAATGACGAAGGACGCGCCCGGAAATCCCTGAATGCATTTCCCCGCCGTGCCGACCACCAAATACAACTTGGATCCGGCGATATCAAGCGGCTCCCCGGCCAGCCCACTGACGGAATCGACCAGACTGGTCCGATTCTGACTGTCGATCACCTCCGCCAGTTCCTTGACCGGGTTGTTCAACCCGGTGGTCGTCTCGTGATGCACCAGGGCCACGGCCAGCGCCTCGGGATGCTGGCGAAGCGCCAGACGTAATTTTTCCGGATCGGGACGGCCCTGCCAATCGAACTTGAGATCCGGGATGCCGAGCCGCTGCGGCCCCGCCATGGCCGAGAGCCGTTCGCCATACACGCCGTTGTTGATCACCAGGAGACGTTTGCCTGCGGGTAGCGACGACAGCATCGCGGCCTCCACCGCCGCCGTGCCCGACCCAGTCAGGAGCACCGCCGTGTACTCGGATTCCCCGCCCGGGACAAAGGCCTTCAGCAGTTTCTGCCGGATGCCGTGAATCAACTCGGCGCATTCGGATTCGCGGTGGCAGATATCGGGCCGTTGCAGCGCCTGCCGCACGCGGTCGCTGACGTTGACGGGACCGGGATTCAACAAGATCATGCAACAACCTGGCTAGAGGCTATGGGCGATTGGCTATAGGCTAAACTGCGTTTTCCCACCCATCGCCTATTGCCCATAACCCATAGCCTGCTTATTCTATCGCTTTTTTGAACCGCTGTGTCATCTCGTGCGGCTCGATTTCCACGCGCCCCACGTCTTCCACCTGCTCATTCACTTTAATGAGCAAGAGGCTCGGCCCGTCTTTCGCCAGCATATCCTTGAACTCATAGACGATGTCTTCCCGCTCCCGCACGCGCTCCACATTGATGTAGCCGGCAGCCTTGGCCACCTGATCCAACCTGACGATCCGCGAGATCGTGGGCTGATTGCCGGTGCTCCCGTATACTTCGTTGTCGAGCACCACATGGATGAAGTTCTTCGGCCGCATGGCCCCGACCGTCGCCAAGGTTCCCATCCCCATGAGCACATTTCCATCCCCATCCAGGACGATGACTTTCTTATCGGGCTTGTTCAGCGCCACCCCCAGCCCGATCGCCGCGGCCACGCCCATCGACCCGATCATATAGAAGTGCGTGGGCCGATCGGCGATTGTGTAGGCCTCCCGCGAGGGAAAGCCGTTACAAATGACCACCGGCTGATCCGTCAGCAGCTCGAGGATGGCCCCGATGGCCCTCGCGCGGCTCTGGAGTGTGCCTTCTTCGGGCCTCATTCTTCTGCGTCGTCTCTCGTATCTCGTCTCTCGTATCTCGTCGTTCGTGAAGCGTTGCCCGCTCTCAACGAGATACGCTTCACGCTTCACGCTTCACGGACGAAGCCCCTTCACGATCCCCTTCTTGAGCAACAATGCGACCGGGATGCGCTGTTTCATGAAGGTCTGAGCCGTCCATTTGAAATCCTCGATCAGCGTGGCTTCGGACAAGACCCGATGAGGGATTTTCATGGTTTCCAACAATTGCGTCATGGTCTGCCCCATCACCAGATGCTCCGGCGCATCCTTTCCCTGGAAGCCCCGCCAGGAAATGAGCAGGAGGCACGGCTGTTCATAGAGCAGGTTCAATGATATCAGCGCATTCAGGGAGGTACCGAGTCCCGAATTCTGCATCAGGACGCAGGGAACCTTCCCCGCCATGTAGGCGCCGGCCGCCATCGCGACGGCCTCATCTTCCCGCACCGCCGGGGTATAGAGCCGCCGCTCCATCAACGCGGCAATAATGCCCCCGAGAATGGAATAAGGCACCCCGGTGAAGAAATCAAAGCCGATGTCTTGCAGCGCTTGAACGAAATCGTCGCTTTCAATCATGTGACGATGCCACCTTGGCTCCTGGAATAGGCGCAAGCCGTGGAATTATAGTGGCTACGCCCATGATTCTCAAGGACAAGCGTTCTTGCCCTGTCCGACTGGCTCGTGATACGTTTCTCATCAGTTGATGATGATGAGGTGACGATGGCCGCGGTGCGCCGCTTTCATCCGATGCCGACCGCCCTGCTTCTCCTGCTCGTCCTCCTAGCCACGTCCTCCGTGATGGCGGGGCCCATGACGCAGGACCCCCAAGGCTTTCATGGTCTCCTCTGGGGAACCGCGCTGTCCCATTCGCCGGACTTTGTCCTCGCCGACGCCGCCAGTCGGATCAAGGGCTACGAGATCGAAGATCGCGTCCCCCGATTGGGAGACACGCCCGTGGACCTCTTGCGCTTTGTCGAACTCGAAGGGAGATTTGCCCGCGTCACCGTGCGCTACCACGGAAAGGATACCCACGCCAAGGTGATGGCGTACCTCCAGCAGGAATTTGGGCCCATCGACCGTTCTCCCGGAGCCTATACGCGTGGGGCCGGACAACAATTCAACTGGCGGGGATCGGAGACGGACGTCAACCTGACCTATGACGCGACCAGGGAACGCGGGTTTGTCTTCATCGACAGCCGCCTCCTGGCGCCGCGGTTCAACGACATGATCACGGACTCCTCCGAGTAAGATGCCTGCGCAGAACCCCCACCGTCCCGGCCTGGTCGGCCTGCTGTCAGTGGTGTGCGGGGTCCTGGCCTTCTCGTGGCACACCGTGCTCGCCGTTCCCATTGAACAAGACCCAAAGAGCTTTAACGGGATCGGGTGGGGAACGCCCTTTTCCGACAGTGCCGTCTATGCCAAGGTCGATGAGAGCGGGAAGATCCGGACCTACGAACGGACGGACGGCCTCCCGTCCCTTGGCCCCGTGCGGGTGGAGTCGATGAAGTTTGTCACGATTGATGGGAAGTTCGCGCGGGTGATCGTGCGGTATCTGGGAAAAACGACGCATGCGCAGGTCTTAACCCATCTACAGTCTCTGTACGGTCCCATCGATCGCACTCCCGGCGCCATGACGAGGGGATCTGGTCAGCAGTTCAACTGGCGCGGCACGGATACGGAAGTCAATCTGACCTATGAAACAGTGCGGGAAGTCGGATTCCTCTTTATCGACAGCGCCGTCTTGGCGCCGAGATTCAACGACTCGCTCCCGGAACACGCGTACTAACCGTGAACAAACCCATACCCTACCCCTCACCTGAATCCTCTCTCTCGCCACGGCTACGTCGTCGCGCCGGCATTCCTTCGTCCCGCTCTCGCCTCGCGCTTGCGTGCGGGATGGTCTTGTCCCTTCTCATGGGGTCCACCGTTCCGGTCTGGGCTGTCCCGATTGCCGATGACCCGCACGGATTTGAAGGAATCCCCTGGGGTGCTGCGTTCAAGGAATCGGCGGATTTTCTCGTGGTCGAATCCAACCGCCGCATCACAGGCTATGAACTGAATCACGCCGCCATGCTCGGCCCCGTGTCGGTGGAGTCGATGCGATTCCTCACCATCGACGGCAAGTTCGCCCGCGTCCAGGTGCGATACCAGGGCACGAAGACCCATGGGCAGATTCTCGCCTATCTGGAGCGCACCTATGGCCCGCTCGATCGGACGCCGGGCCAGCTCTCGGTCGGCGCGCTCGTCCTCCACAACTGGCGCGGCCCCGAGACGGAGATCAACCTCTCATACGATGAGAAGCGGGAACGGGGGACTATCTTTTTCGAAAGCCGGGGCCTGTCTCCCCGGTTTCAGGACGCAGTCAGCGACACGACGAACTAGTGCTTACTTGCATAAGTAATAGATCAAGTAGAATGTCCCCTTTAACGGCCTCTGTCGTGAAACAGACTGGCCTCAACCCGCATCCCCCTACATCCCCCCGCTACGGAATTACCCACGCGGCGAGCCTTCCTTCAGGTTGGACCATGTGACGGAAGCCTCCTTACTCCCCCATTCAAGTCAGCCTCATAGTATTCCGATCTGTAACCGTGAAGGCCGCCCTTGCACAGGACGCGTCGTACTTGCCCCACAAGGAGACGAGAGAATGTAGAAGGAGAGGAGGGAAAAAGCAATGAGCAGGAAGAGGTTGTTGATGATCCTTCTGGCAGGCTTGCCCCTGCTTGGGACCAGCGCCTCCAGCTTCTGCTACCGGACGAATTCGATACCCGCGCCGGGCAGGACAAGAGGCATGAGTAGGAACTGGCAGCGAAATAGGGAGGGAGTCTGATGAGCGACAAGAAGGGCTCTAACGCATACGCGACGACCGTGATCATCCTCTTGCTGTGGACGATGGCGGGAACGGGATGTGAAACCCGCCGCTATACGAT
>JACRLS010000314.1 GCA_016235225.1 Nitrospirota bacterium
AGCAAGCTCGTGGAGGACGGTATGGAAGCCTTCCGCTTCGCCCGCCTACGCAGGAAGCCACAGCTTCACAGCCGTAGAGGAATGCGCAGCGGGTGTCCGCCGAAGAGAGCAAAGGGACCACAGCTGTAAAGCCGTGGGGCTCCACCGAAGACAGTCTCACTTGAGGGACTTGTACCGCCCGCGATTTCTTGGACACGGTAGTAGCCATATTCGCCCTGATCTCTGGTCGCGTCGATCCGCGATCGCCCGTCCTGGGGCAACGGTGTGTGGCGAGTGTTCGCGACCAATCGTCGGTCCCCCTGATTCTCTGACTCATTAGCGCCATCATGCTGCTGCCGGCGTCGCCATGAGATCGCGACGCACCTGCGCGGGGGCTCGGAACCCATGTCGTTCGACCAGCCACTGCTCGTTGTAGGTCACCAGCCAAGCCTGGAGCGCTTGGCGCAGCTCCTCGACCGTGCGGAACGTCCGCACCCACAGGAGTTGTTCCTTGAGCGTGCGGATAAATCGCTCCGCGACGCCGTTGCCTTCCGGCGCCCGCACGAAGGCCGGGCTGGACGTGATCCCGAGGAACCGGAGTTCGGTCTGGAAGGCGTCGCTCATATACTGACTGCCATGATCATGGCGGACTTGCAGGCCCGCCGCGATAGCCGCGGTGAAGGCCCCGAACTGCTGGCGGACGCCTTGGCGGAGCGGTTCCAGGGCCTCGAAGCGCGTGGCCCGGGTCGCCGCATGGATTCCGACGCCTTCAAGTGTGCAGTGATCGATGGCCACGAAGACAGTCACGTAGCCGTCCTCCAGCGTGACGGTGCTGGTGGCATCAGTGCCCCACATCTGATTGGGCTGGTCGGTGATGATGGTGCCGTCGTGGGTTTGCGGCCCCAAGACCCGCTGGGCCCGGCTCGGGGCCAAGAGGCCGGCCTGTCGCATCAGGCGGAGGACGCGGGGCTTGGACGTGCGGATGCCCTGCGCGCGGAGGCGCGCCCAGACTTTGCGGTGCCCTTCGCCGACAAAGGGCGACGCCGTCAGCACCTGGCGGATGTGGACGGTCAGCGCCTCGTCGGTGTACGAGGTCTTCGGGCCGCGCTTGGCCGGCTCGCGCGCGGGGCGGTCGGCGCCTCCTCGCTGGTGATAGAACGTCGACCGGCGCACGCCCCACTCCTGGCAAACCCGGACCACACCGTAACGGCGATGCGTGGAAGGCGACGTGGCGTGGCTCATCGCGTCGACCTCCCGGCGACCAAAGGGACGCCACCCCGCAGACGACTGACCGCTTCGCGAGAGAGTTCGAGGCGCATCGTGAGATCCCCGACCAGGGCCTTCAGCCGGGCGAGCTCGGCATCCCGGCCATCAGCGGCCCGGCTCTTCAGGCTCGCCTGCCCGCCCGCAACGAAGTGGTCGCGCCACGCCGAGAGCGTCGCGGCCGTGATGCCCAGGTCCCGCGACACCAGATCCATATCCTCGCCCCGCATCAACCGCAGGACCGCCTCGCCCTTCTTCCGCGAGGAGAAGCGGCCTCGCTCCGCCTTCGATTTCGCCATGGACACCTCCATTAATGAAGGGACAGTATGCCCCAAATGAGTGTCCAAGGAAATCGTGGGGCGGGGGAATCACACCAAGCGCTGGGAGTATCTGTTCGTTTGCACGTCGAAGCTGGAAGTCCGCCCCAAGGAGAGAGCTTTCTTGAAGATCATGCAACCGGTTCCATTCACTGCAACTCCCCCCTGGCATTCGACTCTGGAAGCAGCTATAAATGAACGGGTACGAAAGTAGGAACCAGTTGTGACGCTATGAAGTTTCCTTTTACTCCTCTATACAGTACCAAGGGGGGACACGCATACCTTGGCGATTCCCTTTCCATAATGAGGAAGCTTCCACCTGAGAGCGTGAATCTGATTCTTACCTCCCCCCCATATGCGCTGCACTTCAAGAAAGAATATGGGAATAAGTCACAGGCCGAGTATGTGCCCTGGTTCATGGAGTTTGCGAAGGAGTTCCATCGTCTTCTCAAGGCTGATGGAAGCCTCGTAATTGACTTGGGTGGCAGTTGGCAACAGGGACGACCCACTCGGTCTCTATATCACTTCGAATTGCTTCTTTCGCTATGCAAAGAGACTCACTTCCATCTCGCGCAAGAATTTTATTGGTATAACCCAGCCAAGCTACCTTCTCCGGCAGAGTGGGTTACTGTTCGCAAGATTCGGGTAAAAGATTCAGTGAACTGCATCTGGTGGCTTTCAAAAACTCCACATCCCAAAGCTAATAACCAGAAAGTCTTAACCGAATATAGCCCTGACATGAAACGCTTGCTCGTTCGCGGTTATCGACCCAAGCAACGTCCATCTGGACATAACATCACGGCTAAGTTTCGAGACAATGGAGGGGCAATTCCGCCCAATCTGCTCAGTTTCGGTAACAACGACAGCAACGGCTATTACATGGAGGCCTGTAAGAGAGCTGGAATCAAACCTCATCCAGCCAAGTTTCCCATTCAGATTCCACAGTTCTTCATGCGGTTCCTGACCGATCCTTCCGACCTTGTGCTAGATCCATTTGCCGGGAGTAATACTACTGGCGAAGCTTGTGAGCGAGAACAGAGAAAGTGGATTGCAGTAGAGTTAAACGAGGGCTATTTGGAAGGTAGCCGATTCAGGTTTGATAAAAGGAACCTCGAAAGCCTCCTGCCATTTAACGATGACATTCCTGAGAAAGTTGAAGAGCCCAGCCTTGTCTCTCTCTTTGATTAGTTAGCTCTCCAGTTTTCCATCATCAGAGCTAATCGAGCGACCACTCCGCACATATTGGCCCCTCCAAGCTTGCTCGCTTTCCTCTCTGCTGGAAGCGCACCCGCGCTGGTCTCATTGCGCCCGTCGAGCGAGCAAAATTAGGCGCTCCCTCCAAGCTCGCTCAGTCTGTTCTCCTAGGAGGGTGGCCTACTTGGTCCCTAGGTGCGCACGCTTTCTCACCCGCCCTACCCCGGTCGCGCCGAGACGCGCCCTCTCCCCAGGCGAGGGCCTTCCGAGGCTGCGCGTTCCGTGAGCACGGGGGATCATGTAGGCCGCCCTTCCCTCACGTTTCCATCATTTCCAGTCTGGCATCGAACTCATGTCCGCAGGCCGTACAGCGAATACAATCCGACTCGACCGTGAATTCGTCAGAGCGGATCCCCATGCCGCCGCAGTCGGGACAGCGGGCGAGATGGAGCGGACGCTCATCGAGCGACTCGTATCGCACGCCCCGCAGGCAATACACCGGCTTGCCGTCCAGCTCCCAGGGCTTCCCGGCATTGTCCCGTTCCGGCAAGACGATGTAATGACGGGCTGCGTACTCGTCGATCGCCTGACGGTCGGGAAATCCCGCCTGGCATACTTTTCCTGTATGGGCGTCGTAGAGCCGGTTGTCTACGATGATCATCTTGGTGGGCCCCATAGTGACACCTCCCTTGGGAAACGTCGCAACAGGCTCCTGCACTCGACGCAGGCTGACCCACCATATGCCCCCTTCCGTGACCAAGTCAACGAGTGAGAATTGAGGGTGCCGGGGACCACCCCGCCTGACTGGAATCTGCACGACAGCCCCGTGCCGTTCGCGCCCGATGCGGCACACGAATCGGCGGAGCTGGAGAAGCGGGATGTTTCGTTAGAACTGTCGTGCCTGGAGGGGAGCTGTCGGAGGCCGCGAGGGAGCCTGGCCGGTGGCCAGGGATTGCATGAGGCCAGTCCGGGTTGCGGACGGCAGCGCCGCGATGCGGGCGAAGAGCGTTTGGCCGAACCAGCAGATGTCCTTGCCTCCTCCGAATTGTGCGGTCATCGCCGCAGCGCGGAATCGCGTCTGCTCGCTGAGCGAGAGCCCGTTGTAGATCGTTTGGAATGCGGCCGCCTGGTCCACCACCGGCGGCGGCGTGGGCAGCCCCGGAGTGGCGCCGATGGCCAGGGCGTCCGTCACAATCTCGAAGTACTCCCGGATTTCCGGTTCGCTGAGCCGGTTCAACATGCGAAAGATCCTCTCGACGTTCATGGTGCCCTTGATCATGCCGGCGCACTCGGCCTCCTGGGCCCCTTCAAACAGCTTCCCGCTGAGGACGAGCCATCGCGTCTGCCGCTCCTCGCTCACTCGAAAAATCCCGGCGTTCGCCAGTTCGATCGCTTTCTGTGACCGCTGGAGGATCGCAACGTTCTTGATCTGCTGGCGGATATTCGGATCCTTCCACAGTTTGGTTTCGAAGGTATAGGCCAGCCGTTCGGCCGGGGGACGTTTTCCCAGGAACGGGACCATTACTCGGTCGCGGAGGAAGGGCCCGGACTGGATATAGTAGTTCGTGTGGGCGTACCAGGTTCCGAATACCACCAGGCCGAACAGGACGAATCGCGGGAACCCTTGCACATTCGGGAGCACCCTCTTCGCCACGATCATGGCCAGCGTGACGACCAGTACGAACCCGGTGAAATGCCACCCCACCATGCTCTGATCGATCATCGCTCCCTCCTCCAGCCTGCCATCCGATGGGCCGCCGCGTGGCTATCACTCCTTGATCGGTTCAGAGGGATGCTTCCTTGAAGGAAAAAAGCGGCGGGAGGGGAGGCCCCGCCCTGTGGTTGATCGGATTGTGGCTCGTCGCTTGCCGTTCATCTCCACTGCGCGCGTCCCCTCGGAAGGTCAAGGCTGAGGTCGAGGTTGAGGTTCGGGCCAAGGTTACGGCAGAGAATCAGGCTCAGAAGCTGCTGAGTCACATCGATTGTTGCTCAACCTGAGCCTCAACCTTAACCTCCTTCCGTAGCTAAGGCCGTGCGTGCGCGAGCGCAGGCGATTAACCGGGGCGTCCCCCCACTTGCGGGGCCTCTCCTGTCCGCATACGGGCACACCAGAGTCGCAGACGGTCGAGGTAGAGGTACACGACCGGAGTCGTGTAGAGCGTGAGCAACTGACTGACGAGCAGGCCGCCCACGATCGCAAGGCCGAGCGGCCGTTGCAGCTCGGATCCCACGCCCCTCTTGACGTCTCGCGCTCTTCTCCTCTACACTTAACCATATGGTTAACCATTCACCGACGCACTTGAATGCGACGTTCGGCGCGCTGGCCGATCCCACACGACGCGCCATCTTGCAACGCCTGTCGCAGGGCTCCTGCCCCATCACCGAGCTGCCGAACCCTTCAGCCGTCTCTCTGCCGGCGATCTCGAAACACCTCCGCGTCTTGGAGGATGCCGGCCTCATCGCGCGCGAGAGGGAGGGACGGACCTGCCGGTGCCGACTGATTGCCACCCCGCTGGAACGGGCCTCTGATTGGATCTCCGCCAACCGCCGATACTGGGAACAACGACTGGACGCACTGGCTGCCTATCTCGATGACACTCATCCACAGGAGAGGTCACCATGGCCACCACCTCACCCCACGACGTCACACTCACGATCACACGGCACGTCAACGCTCCGGTCGAGAAGGTCTTCAAGGCCTGGACGGACCCCAAGGCGTTGAGGAAGTGGTTTGCCCCGTCGGACAACCATTCAACCCCCCTGGCGGAAGTGGACCTCCGCGTCAGCGGCCGCTATCGCATCCAGATCAAAGCGCCGGACGGCACACTGTCCACGGTGGGCGGCGTATACAAGGAGATTCGCCCGTCGAAGCGGCTGGTGTTCACCTGGGCGTGGGAAGCCGGGAGCGGCTGTGGGACCACTGTGGTGTCCGAGCATGAAACCTTTGTCACCGTGCAGTTCCACGATCGCGACCAAGTCACGGACGTCATTCTGACGCATGAGCATTTCCCGACGCCCGAGGATCGGCATGCGCATCACGAAGGCTGGACCGGCTGCCTGGATCGGCTACCCCAGGCGCTCCCCCATCA
>JACRLS010000315.1 GCA_016235225.1 Nitrospirota bacterium
CTGATGCGCATATGCACCTGTTTCGCGCCGGACTGACGGATCATCTTCACAATCTTGCGGCTGGTAGTCCCGCGGACGATGGAATCGTCCACGACCACGACCCGCTTCCCTTCCAAGATCTCGCGAACGGCATTCAGCTTGATTTTCACGCCGAAGTGCCGAATGGCCTGTTCCGGCTCGATAAAAGTCCGGCCGACGTAGTGATTGCGGATCAGCCCGTTGTCGAATGGGATCCCGGTGCCCTCGGCAAACCCCAGCGCCGCAGCCACCCCGGAATCCGGCACCGGGATGACGACGTCCGCTTCCACCCACGCCTCCTTCGCCAATTGCCGCCCCAAGGCCTTGCGGGTTGTATAGACTACCTTGGAACCGAAAATCCGGCTGTCCGGACGCGCGAAGTAGATGTACTCGAACACGCATTTCGCCGGCTGGACTTTCGGAAAGGGGTGGTAACTCGTCACTCCGTTCTTGTCCAACACCACCAGTTCGCCCGGTTCGATCTCCCGCACGAACTCAGCCGCGATGAGGTCGAATGCGCAGGTTTCGGACGCCACCAGCCAACTGTCTTTCAAACGGCCCAGGCAGAGCGGGCGGAACCCGTGGGGATCGCGGACAGCGATCACGCCGTCGTCGGTCAGCAGCACCAAGGAAAAGGCGCCGCGAACCTGGTTCAGCGCGTCGATGATCCTCGCCAACAGGGAATCGCCCCGGGAATGGGCGATCAGGTGCACGATGACTTCGCTGTCGGTCGTGGATTGGAAGATGGCGCCGTAGGCTTCCAGCTCGTTGCGCAGCATCTGCGCGTTGATGAGATTGCCGTTATGGGCGAGCGCCAGATTCCCGAAGGCGAAATTGACCGTCAAAGGCTGAACATTCTTCAGGCCCCCGCCACCCGCGGTGGAGTACCGGTTGTGGCCGATCGCCATGATTCCAGGCAGTCCCTTGAGACCTGACTTGGTATAGATATCCGCGACGAGCCCCAAGCCTTTCTCCACATGGAACGACTCACCATCTGAGGAGACGATCCCGGACCCTTCCTGCCCGCGGTGCTGCAGGGCATAGAGCCCGAGGTAGGTCATGTTGGCGGCTTCGCGATGGCCGTAGATGCCGAACACCGCGCACTCTTCGTGGAGCTTATCGAACGCCATCCGTGCGTGGGGTAGCGTGGGGCGTAACACGTGAGACGTGAACGGTGAAACGAGAGGAAGCTCTCTACAGCCGAGAGCCTTTACAGTTCCGGTTCGGGACGACTGATCCGACATAACTTCTAACTTTTTCCTTTTCACTTTTCACCAGCCTGAAGCGCCCGTTCCAAACTATTCCCCCACCGATCGGCGAGCGTGTTGAGATCGACATCCACGCGACAGCCGGATACGAACTGATCGCCTTCAACGGCCATGACGAGTCGATCGCCGCCGACCGTGCCGATCTTCGCAGCCGGGACGCCCGCATCCCAAGCCTGCTGAAGCACGCGATCGACCTGTTCGGGCCTCACCGACAACAACACGCGGGATTGACTTTCGCCGAAGAGCAGCGCATCGCGCCTCAGTCCGTCGGCCACCAATTGTAGCACAGCCCCGAGCAGTGCGCCCGGCGCCGACAGGCAGCACTCGGCCAGCGCCACGGCCAGCCCGCCGTCTGAGCAATCGTGCGCGGATCGTACCAGCCCCTGCCGGATCAGGGACAGGACAGTCTGCTGAAGGGTCTTCTCCTCCTCCAGACTCAGTCGCGGCGGCATGCCCTGCTCCCGATGGTGGACGACCCGGAGGTATTCCGTGCCGCCCAAGTCTTCCCGGTTCTTCCCGAGGAGAATAATCGCATCTCCCGCCTGCTTAAACCACTGGGTTGTGATCCTGTCCGCCGGCTCGATCAGCCCGACCATGCCGAGGATGGGCGTCGGATAGATCGACAGGCCGTTCGTCTCATTATAAAAGCTGACGTTGCCGCTCACCACCGGGATGGCGAAAGCTTCACAGGCATCTTTCAGCCCCTCAATCACCATCATGAACTGCCACATGACATCCGGCCGCTCCGGATTGCCGAAGTTCAAGCAATCCGTCAGCCCGATCGGCTCGGCCCCCGAACAGACCAAATTGCGCGCCGCCTCCGCCACGGCAATCGTGCCGCCGACATAGGGATGGAGGACGCAGTAGCGTCCGTTGCCATCCGCCACCATGGCCAGCGCCTTGTTGGTCCCCTTCACCCGAACCACGGCGGCGTCGGAACCTGGACGCACCACCGTATTGGTCCGCACCATGTGGTCATATTGTTGGTAGATCCAACGCTTGCTGGCGATCGTGGGGGATTCCAGCAGCGAGAGCAGAACCGCCGTGGGGTCCTGAACATCTCTCAGGGAGTCGAGATTCAGGGCCTGGAGATACTCCTGATAGGCGGGCGGCGCATGAGGCCGCTCGTACCGCGGCCCGTCATCGGCTAAGGCCTTCGCCGGAATCTCCGCAACGACATGCCCCTGGTCACGAACACGCAACAGACCGTCTTCCGTGACGCGCCCCACCACCGCCACATCGAGGTCCCACTTCCGGCAGATGCGCAGAACCTCGTCTTCCTTCCCCCGCTTGGCCACCATGAGCATGCGCTCCTGTGACTCGGAGAGCATGAGATCATAGGGCGTCATGCCCGGCTCGCGGCGCGGTACGTGGGTCAAATCCAGATCCACGCCGGTGTCCGCGCGCGACGCCATCTCGCAGGACGAGCTGGTCAGCCCCGCGGCGCCCATGTCCTGAATGCCGACCAGCAAGTCCGTGGACATGAGTTCCAGACAGGCTTCCAGCAAAAGCTTCTCGGTAAAGGGATCGCCGACCTGCACGGTCGGCCGCTTGGATTCCGACTCTTCCGAAAAGGAGTCCGAAGCCATCGTGGCGCCGTGAATGCCGTCGCGCCCCGTCTTGGAACCGACGTAGATAATGGGGTTGCCGACGCCCGCCGCCTTGCCTTTGAAAATCTTGTCCTGACGCGCGAGCCCAAGGCAGAAGACATTCACCAGCGGATTGTTGGCATAGATCTCGTTGAAGATCACCTCGCCGCCGATCGTGGGTACGCCCATGCAATTGCCATATCCCGCAATCCCCGCCACGACGCCCTTGACCAGAAAGCGGTTCTTCGCATGGTCCAGCAGCCCAAACCGCAGGGAGTCCAACAGGGCAATGGGTCGCGCGCCCATCGTGAAGATGTCTCGCAGAATGCCGCCGACCCCCGTGGCCGCGCCCTGATAGGGTTCGATGAACGAGGGATGGTTGTGCGACTCCATCTTAAACACCGCGCAGAGCCCGTCGCCGATATCCACCGCGCCGGCGTTCTCCCCGGGTCCCTGCACTACCCGCGGCCCGGTCGTCGGGAGCTTCCTCAGATGGACGCGCGAGCTTTTATAGGAGCAATGCTCGCTCCACATAACGGAGAACATGCCGAGCTCCGTGAGATTCGGCTCCCGCCCCAAGATTTCGACGATCTTCTTAAACTCTTCCTGAGTCAGATTATGCTGCGCAATGAGTTCTTTCGTGATCACGTGAGGAGAACTGTTCATAATCTACGGCTTCTTCTTTGGGTTCTTCACTTTTGACAGAAGCACCACGACATGGCGCTTCAGGACCGGAAGACGCTTCGACACCACACCCCAGACAATTGCGATATCGATGCCAAAGTATTCGTGTATGAGAACGTTCCTCAGACCCGTGATGCCTCGCCAAGGAACTTTCGGATAGTCTTTCTTGAATCCAGCCGGAAGGTTGCGAACCGCCTCTCCGATGATCTCAAGGTTGCGGATCACCGCGTCCTGAACCATGCGATTCTCGTAGAACTCTTTGCGTCCACCCTTCGTATAGGTTTCGATCTGTGCAATGGCTTCACTGATATGCCGGAGATAACCAGCCTCGCGCTTCATAAGGGTTTAGCAGACCGTAGAATCTCTTGGCGTAGATAGGGGCTCAAGCCCCTCTCAGATACGACATCCACCTCGCACCGTAACATGTCCTCTAGATCCAGCTTGAACTCTACAAGATCCAACAAGTCCCTTCCTGGACGAAGGCGAATCAGCAGATCCACATCACTGCCAACTCTCGCTGTCCCTGAAGCATGCGAACCAAATACTCGCACACGAGCCACCCCATGCGCACGCGCGACTCGGCGTATATCCTTCCCACGTTTCTTGAGTTGGGCGGTTGTCACGTTAACGCCTCTCACCCTCTAGGCATCGACTCGAAATAGACCACGACCTCCTACGTTACACTGGCAGCGTTTCTTTTTCAGTATGCCCCGCTGCGCCCGCGGCGACACAATGATGGTCATCGTTTCGCTGATCCGCTTCTGATCTCACGCGCCACATCAGCAAGGGGAATCCCTCTGCCTGCATCCAGATCCGCAAGCCCCGCCAGAATACCCTGCTCCTCTTCTTCAGTCAGAGGTTCAATTTGTTCAAGAGGCTCAATAGCATACTGGCCGGGCGGTAGGGTTATAAGCTCCTTCGGAAGATGAACGCCATCCTATTACCATCATCTCCAGACCTCCCTACTGCCTGGCCAGCTTCTTTCCTTGAGCCACCGTAGCCAATGGCCACCAAGAGATCGACCACCAACCGCTCAAAAAACTTCGGCGAACAGCGCTTGACTCGATCCAACACATCTTGAGCAAGTGCTTGCCGAAGGTTCTGATAGGCAACTTCGAGGGTTTCGAATGGAGTACGCTGGGCATCTTCATCTTCAATCTCTTCTTCTTTTTTGGAAGAGCGAGTGCCTTTCTGGAACTCCAGGAATTCAGGAAATTGTTTCAGAAACTTGGCGTCAATCTCCGATGGTCCGCTGTTCAGCACCTTCAGGCCACGATCCGTCATTCTGAACTTGCCTCTTCCCGTTCGCTCCAGCAGCCCTGCCTTGGTAAGATAAGTCACCGCCCACACTACTCTATTGGGAAACTTAGCTTGCGTTCCACTCGGAAGCATTTCGCTCAAGTCCTGTTCACTCAGACCAAATTGCCCGGCCACGGTGTCGATGACTTCTCCGGAACCATGCTCCTTGCGATCTCCCGCAATCTGCAGGATCGGGAGCATGAACTTCTGGTAGTCTGGAACTGCCATGTTAAGGCATCACCTCCGATACTCACACCGGCACGGTTCTGCTGAGGGCGCTGACTGCATGTGCAGCGAGGTCCTGGGGTACCCGCCTCCTGGGCGTGTGGGGTCCGAGCACGGACGAACTGGCAAGTGGCAGCACACGCTGTCATGCCCTGCCCATCATTTCACTCCTTCTGTTCACACGCCGAGATGCTCCAATGTGACGGCCAGGGCTTGCGTCGCGAATCACGGAAGCTAGGTTCCCGCACTCGCAGGACTTCCTCGATTTCCCTCCGGGGGATAACCGAGGATGACGCTGAGCAGGCCCTCCTAACGCTTAGCCTTCCTCATCTTCCTTGTTAAGGGTGGGCCGATTGGTCTCCAACTGCGCGCGTCCAACGAGGGGAGTCTTCGACTGCGCGTTGCGCGAGCAAAGGAGACCAACGGGCCACCCTTCCCCTCCTACACCAGGCGGGGTGCGACCTTTCACCCGTTGCATCATGGGAGCAACGGGCACCCGGCTGGTCAGCGGCAGGACCCGCGATCACGCTCCCACCATTTGCTTCTCCCCCAACGCCTCCAGCATCGACTCAAAGATCAGCCGCCCGTCGTGGCCGCCCAGCACATCCTCGCTGCACCGCTCCGGATGGGGCATCATGCCGATATATCCACCTAGGAGCCTGTCCGACATTAGGAAGCATGAAAATTTCGACGCACACATTTGGCTCAGGATCAACGATCTCGATTCGGTCAATATGATTTCATCCCCC
>JACRLS010000316.1 GCA_016235225.1 Nitrospirota bacterium
ACCCAATCTTATGGTGACGGGGATCGGTGTGCTCAGATGCAATGATGGGTATCTGTAATCCCAGGCTCGCCGCCAACGTTAAGACATTGACGGTATCGATGAAACTCAGGACGACGTCCGGCCGAGATGCCCTGATTTCCTGACGCAGTCGCTTCAGCCTCAAGAAATTGTTCCTGACAGCGGCGGCAAAAGATGCGGAGGGTCGATAGAGATCCAAGCTTATTCGATGGATGCCCGGGTGAAGGGGGTAGAAATCAATCTTTGCGGAGGCCAGCGTGATGAGCGTCACGGCACGGCCATGCCGGGCCCACTCATTCGCCATGACGCTCATCACCCGCTCTGCGCCGCCAGGGCCAAGATCCCCAGTAACAAGAGTGATACGCACGGTCTTATCCCCGCTCACCGGCTTTCTCACTCATCAGTCGAAAGGAGACAACAAGCAGATACCCACACGATATGCAGAACATGGCGCTGGTCGCCAGGGCGATACCGACGACCTGAAACCATTGCATCAAGACGTAGGTCAACACGATAGTCGAGCACAGGTTGATGACGGTCCCCCACGTCAGGAGATGGATGGCCTTGAGCGCCGAGATGAGCCTCGTGAGGAGGGCGCTCAGGACATACGCCGGAACTTGCAACAAGTACATCGCCTGCACCAGACCGACAAACTGGGTGTTCGCTTCCGTGAAGGCGCCCCGTTGAAATAGGATCTTCACGATGGGGTCGGAGAAATAGATGAGCGCCAGCATCAAGGGCAGCGTGATCGACAGCAGGAGTCGCACATACGTCATGAGCGTGCGCCGAAGTCCTCTCCAGTTCTCGCCGGACACCATCTTCGAGAAATGAGGCAGGACAGCCGTGCCCACCGAGACGCCGAACACTCCAAGGATGAGATCCGTCACTTTCTTTCCGTAGGCCAGGGCGGAGACGCTGCCGGGCCCAAGCATGGCCGCCATGGACTGGCTCACCAGCCCGGTGCTGCCCATGAGAAAGTTCGCGGCGACCGCTGGTCTATATAGATCCACCACCTGCTTGGCCGCAGGGCTCATCCCGTGCCATTTTGGAATCAGTGAAAGTCCTTCGCGTGTCAGCCCCCATCCTAACAAGCCCGTTTCAATCAGCGCTCCCCCGACCGTCCCGACTGCCAGGGTGTAGATGCCCCAGTGTTTAGCCATGACTCCGACTATAATGACCGTGACGATTGAGGTGGCCATCGGAGCCACGGCCGTCAAGGCAAAGCGGTCCTCTGCGTTAAGAATCGCGCCCCACGTCGTGGCCACTCCACTCAAGACCAGCGTGGATAGCAACACATAGTACAGTGAATGCGTGAGCGCCAGCTTTTCGGCGGCAAATCCGGATGCGACCAGGGGAAGAATATACGAAGCGGTGAGGGCCAAAATAACCGACAGAGCCACAACGAAGCCGACACTCAAGACCATGAGGCTCGACAACGCACGTTGGGCTGCCCCCTGCCCTTCTTGTTCCCGTACCTGAATGTAGGTGGGGATCAGCGCCCCATTGAGCGATCCCCACATCACATTAACGGCGAATTGCGGCACAAGAAATGCGATCAGGAAAGCATCCAACTCGTCACTCGTGCCGAATTGGTACGCAACGGCGACCTCCTTGGCGACAGCGGCAAGCTTGGCCAGGACCGTGAAGCCACCGACCGTGACCATCGCCGCAAACACGCGACGATTGACCGAGCCCGCTTGCCAGGTCGCCCAGCGACCGAGGGCCGATCGAACGGCGCGGCTCATGGTTTGTTCTGTCCGATTGCGATGAAAGAACATTCAACACGTAAGGAGCGGCGACGCACGGGGACCGGCAATCACGGCTTGGGACGGCGCCCTCACCCAGGTGCCCCTTGCCCCGCAACTCGCCTCATCCTCGCGTGAACTGGATGGATCTACCGGTCGGATGTCGAATAGTACGAATAGTAGTAGGGCACGTCCCTCAGTTCGGCTTTTTGCATCACGGCTCCGAGGATCTTGCCCCCCGCAAAAGTCAAACGCTGGATCGCGGTGCGACACGCCTCCATGGTGGTCGTTCCCGAGCTCACGACCAGAAGAACCCCATCGACCTTCGAGGCCAGGACCACCGGATCGGCCACCGGCAAGACGGGAGGCGCATCGAGAATGACGAGGTATCCTTCTTTCCGACACCAGTTCAGAAGTTCGGTCATGCGCTTGGAGTGCAGCAATTCCGAAGGACGCTCCGGAGCGCTGCCGCGAGGCACCACCCAGAGCCTCGGATTGTCGGTCCGATGGATGATTTCATCGAGATGAGCGTTCCCCTTCAGGTAGTCCACAAGGCCCTTCGAATTCCGCGCCTGGCTGTACAAGCCGAAGATCTGATGATGCGTCGGCTTGCGGAAATCCACATCCAAGAGGAGCACCCGTGTATCCTCCAACTGCGACAGGGCCGCGGCGAGATTGACCGCCAGTGTGGTTTTCCCTTCGCTTTCTCCCGGACTCGTTACGAGGACGCAGGCCGGCAATTGGTTCGGGCTGGACATCAGCAGGCCGGTCCGGATGATACGGACGCTTTCGGCCACCGGGCTCGATGAATCCGCTGAGAGGAGCGGCCGGCCGTTCCCAGACTGCTTGTCGAACATAGGAACCACTCCGAGCAAAGAGATGCTGGGGATGAACCGCTCCACATCGTCGGGCACTCTGAGAATGCGCTTGCGGAATTCAAAAAACATGGCGGTTCCGAATCCCGACATCAGGCCGAGGAACAAGCCCAAGGCCGTATTGAGGACTTTCCTGGGCTTGATCGGAATGGAGCTCGGCACGGCTGGGTCCGCCAGATACACGCTGGCGCTCCGCATGCCGGACAGCACATCCGCTTCCTTGGTCAATTTGAGGAAAATATCGAACAGGTGCTGGTTGCTCTCAGCCTCCCGCTCCAAGATGCCGCGTTCAATCTCGTATTGCTCCAGACCGATTTTCTCGTGTCTGTGGCGGCCCACCGCCTCCTTGATGGTGCGCTCTCTCACCAACGCCGCATCGTATTCGTGCCTCATGGAATCGTACACTTTTTGAACCTCGTGCTGGATTCGCTCACGAAGATCCTGCAGTTCCGCCTTGGCCCGCGCCAGTTTGGGATGGAGAGGCCCATACTTGTCGGACAACTCCGCCACTTCGCCGGACACCTTGATTTCCTGGGCTCGCAGATTTTGAATCAGGGGAGAACT
>JACRLS010000317.1 GCA_016235225.1 Nitrospirota bacterium
AGCGGAGATCCCCGGGGCACGGACGGCAAGGACCAATGAAAAACAGAGAGAAACCCAAACGACAGGACGCATCTCGACCTCCCTTTGGCTCGAAGGGTGGAAACGAATGGTCCGACAGTCGGGTGTCCTGACTCGCGGATCGTGGCGTCCTTCCGCCTTCCCAGCTCTTGCGTCGAGCGTCATTGCGTCGGTAGTGTCTCTCGCGTCTTAAACACGACGCAACAGACACGGCACGCTATAGACGCCTCACGCTCCTCGCCAGTGGCCTATCTGGAAGTGCGCTCCCCGCTGACAGTGGCGGCACCGTGATGGATTTTCACCATCTTCCCCGTCTCTGCCGGCCTCTTCCGTTCGATCAAACCCTCTCCAATGATCAACACCTGTGCCCTATCGCTGACGAGAGGAGTGGGCACGTGCCCCTCAAGAATTCTCAGGTTAAGGCTGAGGTTGAGGTTAAGTCTAAGAGGAACACACCTATCCTTCTTCACTCAACCTTAGCCTCAGCCTCAACCTTCCTCTAGCGGCAGCGCCGCTAGAGCGTCACCCGCGGACGGCCGCTCACCGGATGCCGATCCACCAGAACCTCACAGTCATAGACCTCTCGAATGAGTTCCGGCCGAATCACCTCGTCTGGCGTCCCCAACGCCACCATCTCGCCGTGCCGAAGCAGCAGCAGGCGGTCACAGGCCTGGCTGGCAAGATTCAGGTCATGCGACACCATCACCACCGTCAGTCCACGTTGCGCATTGAGGCGGCGGAGAATGGCGATGATCTCCATCTGATGATGGAGATCCAGGAAGGCGGTGGGTTCGTCGAGCAACAACACATCGGGCTCCTGGACCAACGCCCGAGCGATCACGGCGCGCTGCCTCTCGCCCCCCGACACCTCATGCAACAGGCGATCGGCCAGATGTCTGACGTGGAGGTCGGACATCACCCGCTCGGCCAGCCCGATTTCTTCGGGCGTCTCCCACTCCATCCCCCCAAAGCGCCAGCCGGCTGAATGGTGCGGAAATCGTCCCATGAGCACCAGTTCCGCAATCGTGAAGGGAAACAGTTGCGCTGTCTCCTGAGGGACAAGGGCCACCCTTCGCGCCACGGCATCTTGAGCCATGCCGTCTATGGCCACACCGAACAGGTCAATGGACCCCGCATGTGGCCGCACGACCTTGGCGAGTAATTTCACCAGCGACGTCTTGCCGGATCCGTTGGGGCCGATGATCCCCAGGACCTCTCCTTCGCGCACACGGAAGCTCAGGCCCCGAATGGCCCATCCCTTGTCATCGCGTGAGTGCCCTCCGCATACATGGTGATAGGAAAACGTCAGGTCCCGGACGGACAGGGCTGCGCGGGATTCCACAAGGAGGCTCATCGCATGACACCGCGCCGGGCCACGAGCAGATACACGAAGAACGGTCCACCGACCAGGGCGGTGACGACCCCCACCGGAATCTCGGCCGGAGCCAGAGCCGTCCGCGCCACGGTGTCGGCCACCATGAGAAACAGCCCTCCGATCAACGCCGAGGCGGGCATGACCACGCGATGGTCTGCACCCAGCACCATCCGCACGGCATGGGGCACCACCATCCCGACGAAGCCGATGAGTCCGCTGACCGACACGGCGGCCCCGGTCATGAGCGCGGAGATCACGAAGATCGTCCGCTTGACGCGTTCGACCTCAACACCCAACGAACGGGCCGCTTCTTCTCCGAGTGTCAGCACATTCAGGGCGCGGGCTTGGTGGAAGAGCGCCAGTCCGCCGAGGGCCGTCACCCCGATGAGCACGGCAAACGCCACGCCGTCCGGTGCGCTTAAGGTGCCCATGAGCCAGGAGATCATGGTGTACGCGCGCGCAGGATCCAAGACGGAGGTGATGAACATCACCAAGGCCGAACAGATGGCAGTGATGATCACGCCCGCCAGCAACAGTGTGGGCATGGGAAGATCGCCGGACCCCATGGCAATCCGGTAGACGAGCACGATGGCCAGCAATCCCCCGGCAAACGCCGCCAGCGACAAGGCCGACATCCCCCCGACAGCCGTCCCCACCCCCAGGAGCATGGCCACCGCCGCGCCCAAGGCCGCCCCGCTGGAGATCCCCAATACGTAGGGATCGGCAAGCGGATTGCGGAGTAAGGCCTGGAGGCCGACCCCTACCGTGGCCAACGTGCCGCCCACCAGAAAGCTCAGCGCCAGCCGGGGCAGTCGCACATCCAACAGAATCGTCGCGGCAGGGCCGCTCGATTCGAGGATCGCCCGCCCCTCCTGGAGCAGCCGAAGGATCATGGAAAAGGCCTCGGACAGACTGATCCGCTCCGCGCCGAACTGCAGACAGACAAGGAAGCCCACCAGGCTGGCCACCACCAGGATGCCCATGGTGACCAGCCATCGCAGGGGGGACAACACGGAGATGTTCGCAGGGTTCGATGGAGAGGACGACCGCGTCAGAAGCGGCATCGAGCCGGCCAATGGCTGCGGCTCGGCATAGGACCGCAGTCCTTCCGGCTCGGGCCGAGGTTCGAGGATCCTGGCCATCAGGAGCCCGTCCCTTCCGAAAAAATCTGCGGATGAAGGCTCTTAGCCAGAAATTCCAGCCCATCCACAATGCGCGGCCCCTGCCGGTCGAGCAGCACGCTGGGAATGCGGACGTAACCGCCATGCTTCACCGCCGAGAGCGTCGACCACTGGCGCCAGCGCGCTTGCTCGCTGTCAGGAATCCCTTCCGCCGTGCCGATGGGAAACACCAAGACTTCGGGATCCTGCTTGAGCACGGCTTCCATGTTGTAGCGGGGGTAGGGCAGTACGGCCGACGCCGCGATGTTCTGGCCGCCGGCCAGCTCAAGTACCTGATGAATGAAGCTACTGGCGCCCACCGTCATGAGCGGATCACTGTTCAGCACGTACAACAGGCGCACCTTGGGAATGTTCTGCGTCCGTTCCTTGATCACGCTGATGCGGCGACGCAACGCCGAGGCCAGCGCATTGGCGATGGCGGGACGCCCGACCATTCGGCCCATCGTTTGAATCTGAGAGAGGATATCCTCCAATGACTTGGCGTCCATGATGAACGTGGGAATTTTCAGCTGCTCGAGCTTCGCCAGGACATCCGCCCGAATGAAACCCTGCTGCCCCACCACCAGGTCAGGTCGTAATGCCACGATGGCCTCGACGTTCGGGAAGCTGGCGCCGATCTTGGGCTTGGCCTGGGCGGCCACGGGGTAATCGCAGAACTGGGTGACGCCGACGACGGCCTCGTCCAGATCAAGCGCAAAGAGGATTTCCGTGACGCTGGGAGCCAGCGAGACGATACGGGTGGGCGCTGTCGCGAGATAGATCTTGCGCCCCAGGTCGTCCACGAAGGTTCGTGACGCCAGATTCGCCATGAACGGCATCCCGGTCAGAATGCCCTGCTGCCGGCGCTTCATGGAGGGCACTTCAGTGTCATCAGCTAACCCGATGCTTATAGCCAGCAAGCAGCTCACAGCGAATAGCGAATAGCCGATCGCCAAAGACCGAATGCGCTTCGCCGCCGGCTTCCAGCTATTCGTCCCTCGACTCAGCTCGGGACCCTGAGCGTGCCGCGGGGCTCCCTGCTGCTCGCTGATTCTCGTCAAAACAAAAAAATCCTCAAGGCCTGAGAAAGACCCTGAGGATTGCACCCGCTTCTTCACCCTCACCCCTTCCCCAGCCCACGAGGGAAGGATGGTCTATGTTGCATGATCCGTAATGCGTGAAACGTGAGACGATCAGAACCGCTGGGATTCTTTTCGCCTCACGCCTAACGTCTTACGCCTCACGGCTTCTGGTCCGGGCAGGTTTTCTGGCTTCCGGCTCGTTCGACTCCCCGCGCCTTCCCAGCCGCAGAGGGTAATGCGTGAACCGTAATCCGTGATGAGTTCGAGAGACGGATAATTCGTCTCCCACCCATCACGCATCACTGATCACTCATCACGTCTTCGACCAGTGGCATCTGCGGGGTTCGTAGCCGGTGACAGCGGCGGGACCGCGAGGGATTTGCACCCTCTTCCCTTCACCCGGAGCCCCTTTTGGAACGCGTCACTCTAATAAGGAGGCGGCAGCCTGTCAAGACGGCCGGCTCAACGAAAGCCCGACGCCGGTTGCAGGTCGTTGCTGGCGGTTGTTGGACTAGGGCTCAAGCCCCCTCACAGAACCGCCGAAACCATCACGAACAAGGCTCAGTGCCCTGCCATCAAGCGATGGTACGAGGCTTGCTCCTTCAACATATGAATCCGTCGCTCCAAAGCGGAACGCAACCCTAGGATCCAGCCGCATGCGCGCCATACTGATTACCATCATCCTGATTGTCGTGACCCTCGACGTCGCCAATCGAATCTGGACCTCCACCAACGAGGCGCCGAATTCGGCCTTCACGGCGCTGATGACCACACCCGCGCCCACACTCCACGATCCACGGACAAACGGCTATTTGCTCTTTATTGGGTTTGCCACCTCGCCCTCGGAGAACGCCGTGCAGACGGGGCATGACATGTGGCTCGAAGCGGCGAGCGAGGCCGGCCACGGCTACTTCGACTATGACAATACCGCGAGGCTGGCCCTCCACGTACGGGAGGGCAGCCTGACGCCGGTCCCCGTGTGGGGCGACCAGGATCCGTTGGCGCGGTTGGGCTCGCAGGAGCAAGTGCTCCGCAGCGTGATCGCGCAGGAGGACGTCCTCCTGAACCGCTATCAGCAATGGTTGGGAATGCCTTTCGAGGACTGGGGCCTGGGAAAAGCCGGCGCGCCACGGGCCGTTGAAATTTTTGCGGTCCACCGCCTCTATCTCATCGAGGGGTTAGGACAAGAATTCGCCCGGACCGTCGAGCGCACCGAGCGCGACCTCATGGTCTGGCGGAACGTGTTGGCCGAAGCCAAAACGCTCCCTGTCAAGATGCTCGCCACAGCCGTGGTCGATGACGATATTGCGATGATCTCCGGTCTCTTGAAACAGCGGGCCGTCAGCCCCAAGCTGGTGTCGCGACTCGCGCAGAGCGTACGACCGCTCTCCGAAGCCGAACGATCCCTCCGCTGGCCGATTCAACACGAATTCATGCTCGGCGTCCAACGCTATAGCCGGCAATTTACCGATGTCTCGGCGGTTAATCGGCAGGCCTCTGAGGAGAACAAACAGTGGATCTCGGCGCTGGCGGGACTGAAGCCCAAGGCTTTCAAGCACGTCGAACATCCCGGTCCGCCACATCCCCTCGCCGAGACTCCGGGCCCCCGCGAACGGGCGTTAAACTCCTTGGCGAACTACTCCACGGCCCTCACACGCGCGACGGAAACCCCCAACGTGCAATTGCCCAAGATGGGGGAATTCATGCGGGTGTCCGCCCCCTCGGCCTGGGAATATGTCCTGAGCCCGATCGATGCCCTGCTCTCCGGCGGCTTCACACCTGCCTGGGAGCCGTTCACCCACCGGATTCAGGAAACCGAGGCCAAGCTGAGACTGGTGTTGCTGCAAGCGAAGCTGCGGCAGTCCGCCCGACTCGACGACATCCCGACTCGCATCGCCCAAGCAGGGCCGAGTCTCTACGATCCCTTCACCGGCCTGCCGATGTTGTGGAGCCCGACCCAGCGTAAACTCTATAGCGTGGGGAAAGACGGTCTGGACGACGGCGGTGACCCGACTTTCGACGTCAGCCTGTCATTGGCCGGACAGCCCATTGCAGGACCTTCGGCGGGCGGCAAGGGCAAGTCAGGCCGAGCTAAGGCCCAGCAGACCGCCGACGAGGAAGAGCCCGCCGAAGCTGAAGCGGTCCTCCTCTAACAGTTCCTTCTTCTCCGTTTGTGCCCGTACAGGCAGAGGCTCAGGCGGCTAATCGCCGTAGCGGAGCTTCAGAGCCAGAATCAATCCCGCCAGAACCAGCGTCACCACGTTCGCAAGAATAATCGGCATGGCGCCGAGCAAAATCCCGTAAACCAGCCACAGAAACACTCCGATACAGAAGGTGACCAGCATCCCCAGCGAGACATCAGCCGCCGTCTTGGATCGCCAGGTCTTCAGCAGCTGGGGGAAAAACGCGACCGTGGTCAGGGTCCCGGCCAGCAGCCCCAGGAGTGTCACGCCATCCAGGCTCATGACCACTCCAGGGCGGGACTGAACGAAGGAGAGGGAGGAGTCATCGAATGATCAGCAGGTCGCCGGCACAGCGTGGGAGAACATGCTCGCAGCTTACCATGACCCCGACCGAGCGCCTAGGGTTGGCGACAGCTCTCGCCTTGGCCGCGGTACTCCTCCTCATGATCCTGCTCGTGACCAGCGGCGCCGGACGCGCCGCTGGAATCATCTACAAGTATGTGCAACAGGACGGCACGACCGTCTATACGGAGCAATGGGATCAGGTGCCCGCCGTCTATCGCGCCGCGGTACAGCGCCTCGATGGCGATACACTGGAGCCGATTGTCCCGTCCAGCGGCGTCAGGGCTACGCCGGCCCCGACCGTCACCACGGCCCCGCCTCCCGTGCGGCGCGCGACTCGGCCCACCCCGCCTCAAGAATCCTGGGGCGTGATGGCCGAATGGCTGGGCCCGGTGATCCAACAGATCAGCGCCATGAATCTCGCCTTCCCCAATCACACGCAACTGGGATTGGGCCTCACGATGTTCTCCTTCATTGCCGCCATTTTCTTCGTGCTCCGCATGACGGAACATCGAGTGGCCAAAGTGGCCCTCCGCGCCCTGCTCGTCATGCTGGTGACCGGCACGGTGTATACGCTGTTCCTGACCAATTTCGCTGAAGAGTTCACCATGCAGGCCGGGACCATCGATCAGGCGGCGAGACCCGCCCGCAAGGGAACCTCCGTAGCGGGGCAAAGTCCAAGCCACCGCGAACAGAACGCCAGTTGGTATGAGAAGATCAATCCGCTGTCGTCGCTCGACCAGTCCGTCCAGGAGAGCCGGGACACCGCCTTAGAGAAAGCCCGAGCCGCCGCGACACAGGCTCACCAAGCCAATCAGCAGCTCGAACAGCGCCTCGCCGATCTTGAGCCGGAATCCCATGCGGCCTCCGCCACAGGGCAGACTCCATCCAGCGCGCCGGCCAGTTCACCCCGAGCCCCGAACCTCGCCCCTGCGGGCCAATCGCCGGCGCCCCAACAGGCCCACGAGGCAGTCGCCCAGCGAGTACGCGACGCTGAGGGCCAGATCAACAGCAGGCCGAACTCGCTCGCGCCAAGGCCGACTATCAGGCCAAGCTCGAGCAGGCTTGGCAGAGCGTCCAGGGCGCCGCCAAAAAGCCCGACCTCGAGCCCCAGAACCGCCTCCTGGCCTTGAACCAGTTCCTCCAGCAGTTCCCCGAGGACAACCGGCACCGCAGCGAGGTCGACAAGCTCGCCGAGCAGCTCCAGCGCGAGGCCCGCCAGCGCGAGCTCGACCAGCAGAAGCAGGCCGAACTCGCTCGCGCCAAGGCCGACTATCAGGCCAAGCTCGAGCAGGCTTGGCAGAGCGTCCAGGGCGCCGCCAAAAAGCCCGACCTCGAGC
>JACRLS010000308.1 GCA_016235225.1 Nitrospirota bacterium
CGTTCAGACCCATGATTTCCCCCTTCTTTCGTTGCTCGTCTCTCGTCGCTGGGGACTGTCCCCCTTCCCCGCGCTTCGCGTGGGGACTGTCCCCTTGAGTCCGGACGGGGACAGGCACCGCCGTCCATCGAGTGCCTCAGGACCCCGAGCAAGGTCGAGGGGCAGACGGCGGAGCCAGTCCCCGTCACGCTTCACGCGCCGGCCGCCGCCGCCTGGGCCAGCTCGCCGTCCGAGAGCACCCGGTCGATATCCAGGAGCGTGATGAGCTTGTCGCCCGATTTGGCCATGCTGTGAATAAAACTCGTATCGACCTTGGCCCCGAAGTTCGGCGGCGGCTGGATCTCCTTCGCGGCGATGTTCAGCACGTCCGACACCGCATCCACGACAATGCCCATGACGCGGTCCCGGACCACAACGACCACGATCACGGTGAACATGGTCGTGTCCACCTTCTCCATCCCGAACTTGGTCCTGAGATCTACGATCGGCACGATGGTCCCCCGCAGGTTCAAGACCCCCTTGATGAAAGCCGGCGTGCTGGGAATCCGCGTCACCGCCGTGTAGCCCTTGATCTCCTGCACCCGGAGAATGTCCACGCCGTAATGCTCCTCGCCCAGGATGAAGGTCAGGTACTGGCTGCCGTCCGTGGCAAGGCCGATCTGCTGGTCCAATTCGCTCGCTAGCGTCTCCGTTGCCATCGTGTTCTCCCTTCGTTGTTCGTCCCTCGTCGCTCGTATCTCGCGTCGTTGTGTCGCTTGAGTCGTTGCGTCGCTTGAGTCGTTGCGTCATCGCGACAGACGCAATCGACGCGCCCACACAATCGTCCAGGGGTCAGGTCCCCTTCTCGCGCGTCCGCGCGCGGGACCTGCCCCCCTTTCCCCTTCCGGACGGGGTCAGACACCGCGCGGCGCAAGAAGGGTGTCAGACCCCACGCCTCGTTCCGCGTTACGCCGCCACAGCGGCGCCGTGCCTCGCCAGCTCGATCAACCCCCGCACGTCCAGGATGAAGGCGACGGCGCCGTCGCCCAGGATCGTGGCCCCCGCCAGGCCCGCCACTTTCTGAAAGTTCTTCTCCAGGCTCTTGATGACGACTTGTTGTTGGCCCAGCAATTCGTCCACCATCACCGCCACC
This sequence comes from Nitrospirota bacterium, assembly GCA_016235225.1. Lineage (GTDB taxonomy): Bacteria > Nitrospirota > Nitrospiria > Nitrospirales > Nitrospiraceae > RSF151. Next base: position 1,133 of record JACRLS010000308.1, read on the forward strand.
CGCTCGCCTTCGGTCTCCAGAATCACCAGAATCGCCTGGGCCGGATCGGTGATATCCGGCTTCACGCCGAAGACCTCGGCCAGACGCATCACCGGGAGGTAGGCGCCGCGCACGTTCAGCACCTCCCCCCGCCCGACGACGGTCTTGACGGAGGCCGGCTTGGGCTGAATGGATTCGATCACGGAGAGGAGCGGCACGATGTAGGTTTCGGGGCCGACGCGCACGGTCAGGCCGTCGATGATCGCCAGGGTCAGCGGCAGCTTGAGCGTGAAGGTCGTGCCCTTGCCGGCCTCGGTCCTGATGCTGACCGTTCCGCCCAAGGCTTCGATGTTCCGCTTGACCACATCCATGCCGACGCCGCGGCCCGAGACGTCCGTGACCTTGTCGGCGGTCGAGAAGCCAGGCCGGAAGATCAGCGGCCAGATCTGCTCATCCGTCAGTTTGTCCGTGTCGCTGATCAGGCCCTGCTGGAGCGCCTTGGCCAGGATCTTGTCGCGGTTGAGGCCGCGCCCGTCATCCGCCACCGTAATGCAGATGCTGCCGCCTTCATGGAACGCGTGCAGCGTGATCGCGCCCTGCTCCGGCTTGCCGGACGCCGCCCGCTCGTCCGGGGGTTCGAGCCCGTGATCCGCCGAATTTCTGACCAGATGCGTCAGTGGATCACCGATGGACTCGATCACGGTCTTGTCCAGCTCGGTGTCCTCGCCGGACATGACCAATTGGATCTGTTTGCCGTTTTTGGTCGCCAAATCCCGGACCAGGCGCGGGAAGCGGTTGAAGGCCGTGCCGATGGGCAGCATCCGGACCGCCATGACCCGCTCTTGGATCTCGCGGGTGTTGCGCTCGAGCTGGGCGAGGCGCTCCGACAGCACAGGGAGCTTGTCCATGTCGAAGCGGGCGCCCAAGTCGCTCAACATGGATTGGGTGATGACCAGCTCGCCGACCAGATTGATCAGTTTGTCGATCTTCTCCGTATCCACCCGGATCGACGCGCTCTCGGCCTTCTTGGCCGGAGCGGCCTGCGCCAGCTTCTGCTGCTTGTCCAGCGCCTGGGCAATTTGTTGGGGCGTGGCGGCCTGCTGCTCCACCAGAATCTCGCCCAGCCGCTTTTGCTGCGAGAGGGCCTGGCGCAGCACGTCCGGGGAAATGGCCCCTTCTTCCAGCAGGATTTCGCCGATAAGCTTGTGGGCTTCGCCCTCTGAACGATGAGCGCTGAACGCTGAACGCCGAACCGAAGGGTCGGTGTTCCGTGGTTCTCGTTCATCATGAACGTCGCGCGTCTCTGCGTCCGTTGCGTCTGTCGCGACGACACCATGACGCCGCACGCCACGACGCGGGGACGCTTCACGGTCTTCTGTGATCGTCAGCTCGCTGTCGTCGCAGACGAACAGAAACACATCTTCCACGTCATCCCTGGAGTGCTCGGTCTCAAGCGTGAACGACAGGGACAGAGCGCGCCCGTCGGCATCCAAAGCTTCAAGAGTCGGCAGGTGATCCAGGTCCACGGCGGACGTGAGCTCGCCGAGGCTTCGGAGTTCGCGCACGATCTGGCTCGGATGCAGCCCTCGCGCAAAGACCGCCGGGTCCGGCGCCCAATGAATCGCGTATCGGCGAGCGGGGACTGGCTCCGGCGCGGGAAGGGGGACAGTCCCCGGTTGGGACAGTCCCCGCGCCGGTGCCTGTCCCCGTATACCGCACGCCGCCAGGCGCTCGCGCAACGGGCCCACGATGGCCTCATCCGGCGCCGCATCCGTCCTGGCCGCCTCCAGGAGCCCTTTGAGCCCATCGGTCGCCTCCAGCAAGAGATCAATCAGCGGCTTCGTCACGTCCATTTGGCCGTTGCGCAGGGCATCCAGGATGTTCTCCATCTTGTGGGTAAACTCGCCGACCGCCGTAAACCCGAACATGCCGGCGTTGCCTTTGATGGAATGGGCGGCGCGGAAGATGCGGTTGAGCAGGTCAAGATCGCTCGGTTGCTGCTCGAGCTGCAGCAGCCCCTCTTCCATGGTCGCCACGTGCTCGGCGCTTTCCTCGAAAAACGCGGTCTGAAATTTCGATAGATCGACGCTCATCGTTTCCCTCGCAGGCTAGAGGCAATGGGCTATAGGCTATGGGACGGAACCCTATCGCCTATAGCCTCTCGCCCATAGCCTTCTTACGGCATGACTTTCGCGATGACTTTCAGCATCTGCTCCGGGTTGAACGGCTTCACGATCCAGCCGGTCGCGCCGGCCGCTTGACCTTCCTTCTTTTTGCTCTCATCGGATTCCGTGGTCAGCATCAGCACCGGCGTGAATTTGAACGTCGGCATGGCCCGCACGGCCTTGATGAACGTGATGCCGTCCATCTTGGGCATGTTGAGGTCCGTGATCACCAGATTCGGCTTGGCCCCGGCATTCAGCTTGCCGACCGCCTCCTGGCCGTCCCCGGCTTCGACCACTTCGAAGCCCGCGCTGGTGAGGGTGAAACTGACCATCTGCCGCATGGTGGCGGAATCATCCACCACTAAAATCTGCTTGCCCATATCGACCTCCGAAAGGATGAACGATGAACGCGGAACGATGAATTGTCGGAATCGCATATCTGCCGTTCAGCATTCATCGTTCTGCCTTGCGCATTTAAAAGAGCGTCACGTTGTCCTCCGACGCTCCGACGGTCGCCACCGCCGCAGGGCCGTCTCCGTTGCGGGCCGCCCGCATGATGGCCCGCTCCGCTTCCATGGTGTAACTCTTCTCCAGACTCCGCAGCTTCTGCAGCGCGTCACGGATTTGGGTCGTCCCTTCCCCCTTGCCCGCCATCAAGTCGGCCATCTGCTCGTGCAACTTGAGAAGCGGGTCGTTGACGTGCTCGATCTTCTGCCGCGTGATGTCCTGGAACTGCATGGACATCACGACCTGCGCCACGTCGGCCGCCAGCTCTTCGGCCTGGCTGTTGGCCTCCTTCACGCTGGACCGCAACTCGGCGTTGGTTTCGATCATCTCGCGGGTCATCGCGTTCACTCGCTCGGTCGCCAGAAACGTGCCGCTCATGTCCATCGTCAGCACGCTGTCCAGCTTCTTCATGGCCCGGTCGGCGCTGTCCCTGACGCCGCTCACCAGCTTCTTGATGTTCGTCGCCGCGCTGCCCGACCGGTTCGCCAGCTTGGACACCTCGTCCGCCACCACCGCGAACCCCCGCCCGTGTTCCCCCGCTCGCGCCGCCTCGATCGCCGCATTGAGCGCCAGCAGCCGCGTCTGGTCGGCGATGAACTCCACCTCCGACAGGCTCCCGAAGATGGCGTCGGCGTTGACGCTCACCTCGCGCATCGCCGCCACCACGTCGCGGGTCACCTCGGACGTGGTCGCCACATCCTGCAGGAACTTGCTCAGCGTCTGCTCGGTCTCGGTGAGAATGGTCTCCACGGTCCCCCCCCCGCGGGTCTCGCCGCCTCCCTCCCTGCTCAGCAGCTTGGCCTGCTCCTGCGCCTGTTCCTGCGCCCGCTGCGAAATCCGTTGAAACCGCCCGCAGAGTTCCAGTGCCGCCGCTTCGGTCTGGGCGACGACCGCCTTGAGTTGCTCGACCAGGACCGGCAGCACCGGCGCGGCGCAGCCGGCAAGTTCCGTCCAGGCGTCGCAACAGGCGGTGAGCTTCGCGTGCTCGGCCTCAGCCGCCGTCGTCGCCGCCGCCAGGCGGGCTTGCCACCGCCGTTGCGTCCAGAGGAAGGTCACGGCGCAGACTGCGCTCATTCCCCCGAGAACCCACCACCACTCCACAGTCATGCCGTCCCTCCCCCTCAGCGCGTCGTTCGTCGTTCGTATCTCGCGTCGTTGTGTCGCTTGAGTCGTTGCGTCATCGCGACACACGGGAATGTTCCGATTGCGCCTTCAGCTTGCAGGACTGTTTTTTGCCCGCTAAGGCGAGCTGAGCCTTCTGCTCAACCCTGTCTGTCGGTCCCTTTATCGGCGGGCGGACGACAAACTTGACCGGCTGCGCCCATGCCGCTCGCGTCAAAACAAACGCCGCCGTTCCGGCGCCCAACATTCCCGCGATCATCCACCACACACTGATGTTCATACGATTCTTGTCCTCTCTCTGAGTGTTCCGACGTGCCCCTTTGGCCCCAAAGCGGCGGCGTGGCCTCATATCTGCCATATAGATTCCGGATTCTGGGGCGAGGTGATGGGACACGCTTTCGGCTATGCCAAGGTGTGCGTCCACAGAGGTGAAGGGGCGCCGCCTCATCAGTGTCACATCACAGTATTTACGAAGGAAACCTCCGACAGCCAGGCGTCGGAGGGAACGGTCTTCCCGTTCAATCACGCTGCCAAGTATGGTATAGCGACCAGCGGCCCCACAGACTCGTTATTGTCCACGCTCTCGACTCAGGAGACCAAGGTGCTCCGGCTCATCGGCGAGGGCTTGTCTGACAAAGATATTGCAACAGCCCTCAGCCTCAGCGTGAGAACCGTCGAAGGTTATGCTGCGCGGATCCGTGAGAAATTGGGCCTGGAAAGTCGAGCCGACCTGATCCGATATGCGCTTCGTCAGAAGCTGGCATCCCTGTGAGTTACCCCCTCGCAATATTCGCGCAGAAGGTTGTCATGTCTCCGAAGTTGACGTAGAGTGAAAGAATAGGAGGAAGAGGTTCTGGCTTGCTGGCAGGACCTGACCCCTGTCTCATGAGGCTGCGTCACACCACATCTCTCCGAGTCGCTTTCGTGTGGGTCGCCCTCGCCCTGTCCGGCGTGGCGGCATCGGATGTCGTGGAAGATCTACTCGAACAGGCCTCGTCGGCTGACGTCGCCCAGGCTGGTGGTCTTCCTGAAGTCGAGAATCCCGTTGAGAACGCCCTGATTCCCAGCGACGGGGACATACGGTCCCCCGACGGGGCTCTGCACTGGACGGTTCACAGCGGCTAGTTCCCGCTGCTGGTGTCGTCCCTCATCTGGCCCGTCGCCGAGGCGGTGGGTCGAGGGGATCCCCCCCTTCCCATCTTCGCCTCGTGCCAGTGCTCGGTGAGTGCTCCTCCCCTTCGGATCTGATCGCGTGCGCTCCTGTACCTGTTGCGTGAGCCGTCCGGCCCTCGCTCGCTCGTGATGGAAGGAGAAACGCGATGTCGAGAACTATTTCCAGAACATTGATCACGCCACTTGTCCTGATCCCATTGGTGCTGGGCGCCGCGGGATGCAGTGGGCTGGGTTCGAGCCTGAGACCGGAGGTGGCCGAGG
>JACRLS010000284.1 GCA_016235225.1 Nitrospirota bacterium
CCATGTGCTTTGATGCGGCGGTGGGCCAGTGGGTGGACGCGCTGCAAAACAAGAAAGAGAAACCGGGTAACACGGTCCCCGGCATTTCGTATATGGCCCGCGGCGGCTATCACTGGGAGAAAGGCGGGAAAGTCCTGATGAACGAAGAACCGGGCGCGAAGCTGGTGAAAGAGCCGCCCCACTGGATGATGATGTGGCCCTTCACCTCCCAGGAGACCAAATTGCCGGCGAAGCCCAATCCCTCCGGTGTGTGGATCATGTTCGACGGGACGCCCTACGCGCATTTGATGGTGTATCAAGATCCCAACAAGATGAAGGAGAAGTAAGGCTCCGGAGGGGGTCATGAGCCCTTCTGGCGCCGCTTGCGGCGCGGCTCCTGACCCCCTTCAGGAATGGGGTCAGGTCCCACGCGATGCGCGAAGAAAGGGACCAGACCCCAGGTGCTGCGGGTCGTTCCGACAAATGGTTCCTGACCCCCTTGTCGGTCCTTCAGAAGCGTAACCGCTCCTCGCCGGCATACACGATAAAGCGTCTGCCGCGAAGGAACCCCACGAGCGTGAGCCGGAATTCATGAGCCAACTGGACTGCGAGGCTCGAGGGCGCGGAGATGCAGGCGATGACCGGAAGGCCGGCCACCAGCGCCTTTTGAATAATTTCGAAGCTGCCACGGCCACTCACGAGCAGCACATGGTTGGCGAGGGGGAGGCGCCCATCGAACAGCGCCCAGCCGATCACTTTGTCCACCGCATTGTGCCGGCCCACATCCTCCCGCAAAACGAGCATCTTGCCGGCGCAGTCGAACAGGCCGGCCGCATGCGGCCCGCCGGTGCGGCTGAAGAGCTTCTGGTCGGAACGGAGCATGTCCGGGAGCCGGCAGAGCACCTCGGGATCGATCCGAAGACGCGGATTCGGCCGCTGGATTCCGCGGACGCGCAGGCCGTCGATGGCGGCTCTGCCGCACAGGCCGCAACTGGATGTGGCCATGAAGTTGCGTCGCACGCGGTCGGGGTCGAGCGCGACCTCCGGGTGAAGTTCGACGTGGACCAGGTTGGCCTCCTGTCCCGGTTCGACGCTCTGGGACAGCGCGGTAATCTGCTCGCGACGGGACACAATCCCTTCGGAGAACAGGAACCCCGCTGCCAGCTCGAGATCGTGCCCGGGCGTGCGCATGGTGACGCTCAAGGGCTGCTGATCGATGTGGATGGCCAGGGGCTGCTCCCCGACGAGGTAGTCCTGGACCTGGGCGATGCCGCCGTCCTTCCACTCCGTGACCAATGTAAGATCGGCGGCTCGGGTCGGACCTGCAGCCGGAGACTTCTTCAGATGATCCATCATGAGGCCTGCGCGCGTGAGAAGGGGAGCGCCTCGGTCTCGCCGGCTACGGCGCCTAATGGTTCGACGGGGCTCACCGGGATGACCTCAACGGTGGCGTTGTAGTCCGGCACTCCGCTGGCGTCGAGCCGGCCGGCCGGGACCAACACATTCATTTCCGGCCAGTAGCCTTGCAGGCAGCCGGGTTTGACGCGATCAATCTTGACACGGCCCTGGAACTTGCCCACCTCGTTGCGCAGGATCACCGCATCGCCGGATTGCAAGCCGAGCTGTTCCGCGTCTTCCTGCGACATTAAGATACTGTCCCGCGCAGTGCCGATGAGGGGGTCATGCCCCTCCTCCACCATACTATTGAACTGTTTACCGCGTCGGGTGGTCAGGAGAAACCGGTGGGCCGGGACATGCTCCTCCGGAAGATCCACCATGCTGAACCGGCCCTTGCCGTCGGGGGTGGGAAACGAATCGGTCAGGAGGTGCGGACCCCCATATTGGACGTTGTCGCCTTTCTTCTTCAGACTTCCGATTCCCTTGTACGTGGGGCAGAGCCGGTCTATTTCACGGCGAATATCCTGCGTGTCCTGCCAGGGGAACACCGCTGCCGCACGGTCGGGATCGAGTCGCCTGGCCACGAGCACCGGGATTTCCCATTCGTCCCGAGTATCGCCAGGTCGAGGTCCCGGAATCTCGGGGCTGTAGATGATCCGTCGCTCCGTGCTGGTTTCGGTGCCGCCGCCGCACTGCTCATACCGGGTGCGCGACGGAAGCAGGACCACGAGGTCGGCCGGATCCTCCAACATCGCGGAGGTGACCACGATGTCCTGGTGCACCCGGAGTCCGACTGCGGCAAAAGCCCGCCGCACGCGGTCGGGCTCGGGCAGGGTCTCCATCATATTGCCGCCGCTGAGCCAGAGCGCGTCGATCTCGCCGCGCTCGGCCGCCAGGATCAGGTGGGCGGCGCCCATGCCTTTCCATGCCGGCGGCTCAAATCCCCAGGCGCCGGGATGGGCCATGCGTTGCGCATGGTCGTCATCGACCGGCATCCCCATCAGATAGCTGGTCGGCGTGGCGCCCATCTCGGCGCCGCCCTGCACGCCGCTGTGTCCGCGAATCGGCATGAGGCCGGCATGGGGACGACCGACATTCCCGCGCGCCAACTGGAGATTCACGAGCGCGCGCACGTTGTCGCTGCCGTAACGATGTTGGGTGATCCCCATGCTCCAGACGAAGATCGCGTGACGAGCCTGGCCGAGGGCCGCGGCGAAGCGGAGCAAATCGGCTCGGCTCAGTCCGGCGTCCCGTTCGATGATGTCCCAGGACAGCGCCTGCACCTTCGCCTCAAGCGCCGGCCATCCGGATGTGCGCGAGGCGATGAACTCGCGATTCACCCAGTCGCGCTCCACCAGATGTTTGAGGACCCCGTAGGAGAAGGCGATATCGCCGCCCACCTGGATGTGGAAGAAGGCGTCGGCGAGGCGGGTCCCGAACAGGGCGCTCTCGGCCACCGACGGAATCCAGTAGCGTTCCAAGCCGGGCTCGACGTAGGGGTTGACGACGAAGATCTTGGTGCCGGCCTTCTTGGCGTAATAGAGATACTTGAGCGAGACGGGCTGATTGTTGGGGGTGTTGGCGCCGATGAACACGAGCAAGTCGGTCCCGATCCAATCTGAGTAAGAGCAGGTGGAGGCTGCGCAGCCGACCGTCTCCATCATCGCGGACGTGCTCGGCGCGTGACAGATGCGAGCGCTGGTATCCACGTGGTTGGTCCCCAGAAAACGGGCGACTTTCTGATGGGCGTAGTAGGCTTCGTTCGTCAACCCGCGCGAGGTGAGATACCACCCGAGGCGGCGGGGATCAACCTGCCGCAGGCGCTCGGCGATGAGCCCGATCGCCTCCTCCCAGGACAGTCGTCGAAAACCGGCCTCGCCGCGTCGGCGTACCATTGGGACCGCCAGGCGGCCCAGCTTCCGCAAGGCCCTGCCCTTCATGGCCCGCAAGGGCGCCACGGTTTCCAAGCGACGCCAGTTCATCGCCGGCATCGTGTTGAGGCGAAGGAGTTGGAGCCGCACCCAGCAGAGGTGCAGGTCTTTCATGGTCCAGTCATGCAGGCCTGTGGTCCCCAAGGCGCAGCCGTCACAGCAGCCGTCTCGGAGGATGCGAGAGGCGTAGGGGAGGTTGTCCCGGTTGTCCCATAGCGCATGGAGAATGTCCTTGAAGTGATTTGGATGTTGTTCGTGGAGGCCAAAGGGAATCAGGCTGACCCAGCGCCGGCGGCTGTGCGGCTGGTCGTGATCTCCGCAATCCTTCGAGGGGCACGTGTCCTGGTTCGACATGTCTGTCTCCGAAGAGGCGTCGATCGACGCAAGATCAGCTTCCGAGCAATAGGATATTCTACCTCATGACATGCGTCACTTTGAATGTCTTGCCAGGGGGCGCGGACGTATCCCTCTCAATCTCCTCTGCCTCTGAGATTTCTTAGTGAATCTCTGAGCCAAGGCGTGCGGGCTGGCCGGAGGCCGCGCGAAGAGCCCATTCGGACAGGGCCTCGCGGTCCTCGATGATGTCGGGCGGGACTTCGAAGTAGGTCGTGAGCGTCTGCTTGGCGTTGGGCCGAAAGGGCTTCATCCCCTGCGCGCGGTACGCCACGCGGGAGCGGTCGTCGGTCTTGAAAAAAAGCCGGCTCTTGTGGATGATCCCGAAGAACATCCGTCCTTGATAGAGCCCATACCCGCCGAACATGGCGCGACAGGTGAGGCCGGGCAAGTCGGCGAGCTGATCCAGGACGAAATCTTTGAAGCCGTCGTGTTTCGGCGCCATCTGACAGTTCAGAGCGGCTTGCGCGCCGCGACCATCCGGACGGCAATGGGAAACGTGATGCGGTCGCCGCGCCGAAAGCGCGAGACCGCGTCGAGAATGAGCTGCTTCACCCGTTGCTGCTGATCGGCTGACAGTGTCGCCATCAGATTCTGGATTGGCGCGGCAATCTCCATAAGACTCGTGTAATACTCCTCGGCTGAGGCATAGGACCACTCGGCAAGAAATTCTTGCTCTGTGACGTCCGCCAGGCCGGCCTGCTGCAGCATTCCGGCCAGGTCGCCGGGCTTTGCCAGGCGAAAGATCCCTGGCGCGGCGGGATCCGGTGGCGGGAGTTCGACCACCTGGTTGATGGCTTCCATAGAGATGCGGATTGAAGGATTCTTATCCGGCGTGGACCACACGGCGACTGCGAGCCAGCCGCCCGGTTTCAGGACGCGCGCAATCTCGGCTCCGGCTTTTGGGATCTCCGGCAGGAACATCAGGCAGAAGCGGCTCGTGACTGCGTCGAAGGAATTGGCCTCGAACGGAAGCGTCGTGACATCGCCCGCTCGGAAGGTCACATTCGCCAGACCCAGCGCCGCAGCCTTGCGCCGCGCAACAGCCAGCATCTGCTCGGCGAGGTCCATCCCAGTCACGCTTCCGCTTCGTCCAACGGTCTGTGCTCCAAGGAGCGCGGGATATCCGGTGCCTGATCCCAGATCGAGCACGTGCATTCCCGATCGCAGCCGCGCATCGGCCACGAGTCGATGATTGAGGCAGGCCATCTGCTGATCGAAGAGCCGGTCCCATTTCTCCCAGCCGCCGGCGACACGATTCCAGTCCTGACGTTGGCCTTCGACGATCTGTTGCGCGGTCTGCTGTGCCATGTCTTTCCTTCCCCTATGTGTCGGAACACACTGTGATGAAGTGTCAGCCGCCGCTCAAGGCGCAGACGATATGAATCTGATCGTCGGGTCGAACCGGCACGGCGAGATCCGGGACTTGCTCTCCATTGATAAAGATTCTGATGTGCCGCCGGATCGTGTCCTGCTCCGTCACGATGCGGAATCGAATGCCTGGATACCGACGGTCGAGGGTCGCAATCACTGCTTCCAGTGATGCGCCGTCGGCCGGAACCTCACTCTGCCCCGCCGTGTACGAGCGCAGCGGAGTGGGAATCGACACGATCATCGTCCAAGTTTCGCGATCTCGACGGAGTAAATCTCCGGCAGGTGTCGGGCCAGACACGTCCAACTTGTGCCGCCGGTCCGGCTCGCCCAGGCCTCGCCGCTGGTCGTCCCGAGATAGAGGCCGACTGGCTCATGCGCATCCGCGGTCATGGCCTGGCGTTTCACCGTCCACCAGGCATTCGATCGCGGGAATCCTTTGTCCTGGCGCGTCCAACTGGTGCCTGCGTTGCGCGTCACATAGGCGGCCGGTTTGCCGCCGGGGCTCACGCGCGGCCAGACGGAACCACCGTCCATCGGAAACACCCAGGCTGTGTCGGGGTCGCGGGGATGTACCACCATCGGGAAGCCGATATCGCCGATCGTCTTCGGCATGTTGTCCCCGATGCGGATCCATCGTCCGTCGGCCCGCTCCATCCGATAGATGCCGCAATGGTTTTGCTGATAGAGCCGATCCGGCATGAGCGGGTGGAGCCGGACGCAATGGGGGTCGTGGCCGTACTCCGGCTCCGGGTTCGGCATGAAATCCGCGCGGCAGCCACGATTCAGCGGCGTCCAGCTGACTCCCTTGTCCCAGCTTTCGAACACGCCCCCGCTGGACATGCCTATATAAAGGTGATGCGGGTCACGGGGATCGATCAGGATCGAGTGCAGTTTCGGGCCGTCCGGCGTCCCGTCCTGGTCCCCGCCTGTCCAGGCCGAACGGAGCGGGTTGGCATTGAAGCCTTCCACGCCCTTCCACGTTCCACCGCCGTCCTCTGTGCGAAAGAGCCCTTGCGGCGACGTGCCGGCATACCACACGCCCGGCTCG
>JACRLS010000285.1 GCA_016235225.1 Nitrospirota bacterium
ATGGCAACAGTTCTCATTCGGCAGAAATGCAGGCGAACTTGAGAAGGGAATAGGCACGGACGCCAGGCTGGAGGCGTCGAACGGTGAACGTCAAACGTCCAACGAGAAGCGTCCAACGTGGAACGTCAAACGTCGCTCGTCAAACGTTCGACGTTGGACGTTCGACGCCCTGCAAGCGACGTTTGACGAGCAACGTTTGACGAGCTGTGCGCGCCGTTATCGACAAATCCCCCAGTGGTCCGGTGGGGGGGGTGCTGTCCTCCCTCCGCGGTCCGCCGTGCGTTCCGCCATCAGCCGGTGGAGATTCGTCCTGGCCGCTTCATAATAGGCCGGACTGATGGCAAAGGCGTGTTCGAAGCAGCGCCTCGCTTCGCGGTAATACCCGCGTTCGGCAAACACCACACCCATATTATTGGCGGCCTTGGCCGCATCCGTGCCGCTGCTGAAGGCTTCGTAGGCGTCCCGGTAGCGATGGACGCGGGCGAGCGCCATGGCGAGATTGTTGGAGATCCGCGCGCCGTCGGCGCCGGCTCGAAGAGCCTGCTGGAAGGAGTCGATGGCCTGCTCGAAGTCGCCGGCCAAATAGTAGGACATGCCCAGGTTGTTCAGAATGTCGGGGTGCGCCGGTTTGAGGCCGAGCGCCGTGCGATATGCGTCGATCGCCTCTTGATGACGGCGCCGGGAATCATAGAGGATCCCGAGAAAAACATGGGCTCTCCATAACCGGGGGTCGATCTGGATGGCGCTCCGGAACATCTCTTCGGCGGGACCTGAATCGTCGAGCTGTAACAGCGCTTGGCCCAGGCCTTCAAAGGCCGCGGCATAGTCCGCATGCTCGCGGATCAGAGCGAGGAATTCCTGCTTCGCGTCTTGCGGAAACCCGTTCGTCAGCAAGAGCATGCCGCGCTTGTGGCGCACACTTGCCGCCGTGGGCGCGACGCGCAACGCGCGCTCGTACTGCGCGAAGGCCAGAGTTACGCTGCCTTGACGCGCGTATTGATCGCCGAGCCGCTCATATTCGGCGGCATCCAGTGGGGCGTCCGGCGCGGATCGGCCGGGCTCCGACGTCGGTTGACCTTGCGCCGTCGGGATCGGAGACCGTCCTTTGAGCAAGGGACCGTGTCCGAACGCCGGTGCGGCCTGATCGTGAACGGAGGCGCACCCTCCGACCATGATGGCAAGCGCCCATCCGACCGACAGCCACCGTGTGGGCGATGCGACCCGCATGCTGATTGTATCGGCTGTCCGCAGAGCATTCTTGAGACGCGCCACCTGAAGCGTCGAACGTCTAACGTGGAACGTCGCTTGCAGGGCGTCCAACGTCAAACGTCGAACGCTGAACGTCCAAAGTCGAACGTTGGACGTTCCACGTTAGACGTTCGACGCTTCACGTTCGACGCTTCACGCCTGTTACGGCTGGAACATCCCCATGACCTGGATGATGGCCGGGCCGAGCACGATGAGGAGCAGGCAGGGAAGGATGAAAAAAATGAGAGGCAGCAGGAGCTTCACGGGAAGCTTGGCCGCCGTCTCGTTGGCCTGGAGGCGCTGGCGTGTCCGGACGGCCTCGGAATGGATCCGCAAGGCCTGGCCGATGCTGGTCCCGAAGCGCTCGGTTTGGATCATCACCGTCACGAAGTTGCGCACCTCCTCCAACTGCGCGCGCAAGCCGAAATTGCGGAAGGCCTCCACCCGTGTTCGCCCGGCTCTCAGTTCAACGGCCAGCAAATTGAGTTCTTCTCCAAGGGCCGGATGCATCACTTTGAGTTCTTGTCCGACCCGGTTGATGGATGCGTCGAGTCCCATGCCGGCTTCCACGCAGATCACCATGAGATCAAGGGCGTCCGGAAAGCCCTTCATGAGATGAGACTGGCGCGTCTGTGCGCGTGTGCGAAGCCAGATCTCCGGGGCGGTCCATCCGGTCATGGCGGCGATCGGACAGAGCAGCAGCGCCACGGGAAACCCGTCCGCCCCCCAGACCGGCAGCGCGAGGCCTAGGAAGGCCGACGGGACCAGCGCGGCGCCCAAGAGTTTGGCGCCGCGCACGAGGATCGGGGTATCCGGACTTCGCAGCCCGGCGGTCGCATAGGGATTCGGCAGTGGAAGATCCGGGCTCTGTTGAGACTCCTGCGCCCCGCGGCCGAGCCGTTTGAGAAGGCGGACGAGATGGGGCGTTATGGACGCGGAGAAGTCGTGGCGCCCGGAGACTTGGAGGGTTTGGCCGATCCGACGCCGCCAGGCCATCACGCGTCGCCGCTCTTGGAGATACAAGAACAGCCCGGCGCTTCCCAGAGCGCCGATCAGGAGAACCAGCAGGCTGATCGTTTGGATGTGATCCACGGGTCACCTTTCGCGTCGAACGTCGCTTACGATGCGTCGAACGTCGCTCGTCAAACGTCGAACGTTGCTCGCGGCTCGTCGAACGTGGTTCGACAGGCTCACCACCCTGAGCTTTGTCGAAGGGTCGCTCGTCGAACGTTGGACGCTTCTCGTTAGGGTGTTCGAGCCACCACCTTGTTGGCCAAGTTTCTGAGCATTCTGGTCTCATGATCGAGTTGTTCAAGTATCTGCGCACGGTCTGGGAGACCGAGGTATCCGAGCGCTCCAGCGATCTCCACGTGGGTCTCCAACTCGGCGCAAGAGCCCAGCGCGACATGCAGGAACTGTCGATATTCTTTGTTGTGCATACGGTTGAAGCCTTCGGCGATATTCGCCGGGATGGAGACCGCGGCTCGTCTCATTTGAGAGACCAGACCATACAGTTCTTCCGGCGGAAATGTCTTGGTGACGCGATACACCCCAAGGGCGATGTCTTTTCCTTTGTTCCAAACGTCGAGATCTCTAAAGTCTCTGACCTTCTTTCTCATTGTATTCTCCGTATTCTCCGGATCGCGTTCGACGTTTGACGTTGGACGCTTGATGCATTAGCGTTTCACCGCCATGAGACGTCGGGTCACCACAACGCCGGTGAACAACAGCAACCCGGCGACGGCCAGCATGGTCCGCCCGGCGGGCGCTGTAAACAACAACCTGATATACCCTGGATTGAAGATGAACAGGACCAGCCCGAGGACGAAGGGGAGCACGAACAAGAGGCCGGCGGAAAACCGGGACTCCGCCGTCAAGGCCTGCACGGTGCCTTCCAGTTCGGCGCGCTGGCGGACCAGCCGGCCGATGGAATCGATAATCTCGGCGAGATTGCCTCCCGTCTCACGCTGGATGGCTAAGGCGGTCGTAAAAAATTGGAGATCTGGGGATGGCTGCCGCGACGCCAACCCGTTCAATGCTCCCGATACGGTGACGCCGAAGGTGGTCTCCTCGACGACCGTTCCAAATTCGCGCCCGATGGGATCGGGAAACTCCTCGGCGACCAGCTTCATGCCGA
>JACRLS010000286.1 GCA_016235225.1 Nitrospirota bacterium
CGGGGCTCTTCCGCACGCCGAACCGGCCACGGTCGCGGCAATTTCCGCCCAGGCCAAGAATCTGCGGACACAACAGCCGGCTCCGTCGCGCCCACCCGATGGATCGCCGACGGATCGTCCTCGGTCCGTTCCCGTGACCGGACTCTTGGTCGATCCCGGGCAGCTCCCCGCCTCTCTGGATGTTGACTCCTGGTGCCGGGAGCTGGCGCAATCGGGAGTGACGACCGTGGTGCTGGAGGCTTGGACGACCCGGCCTGCCGCGGGCGCGGAGAGCAAAGCGATGAGACCGATGGGGCTGTATTTCCCGTCATCCCTCGGACCCGTGGTGCGGGATGTCTTTGGAACCCTGATCCCTGCGGCTCATCGGCATGGCCTTGCCGTGTATGCCTCGGTCGGGCTCCGCCGTCCGGACTGGCTGGATGCGGGCCTCGGGTGGTACTCGCAGGTCTATGATCCTCGCCGTCAGGCCTTTCGGACCACGGACCACTTGGATCTCTTCCATCCGGTCTATCAGGAGTTCCTCGGCGGACTCTTGAAGGATCTGGCGGCTACTGGCGTCGATGGGCTCGTGTTTCGTGCCGACAGGACCATCGGTCCATCAGGGGGGGCGACAGCCTTCGGCTTGCGGGGGTTTGAACGAGATTTCGGCTTTCGCCCTGATCCGATAAAACTGCTTGGCAATGGCGGTGGCGAGGAAGCGCGAGCTCCTGAATTCTGGCAATGGGTGGGCTGGGAAACCCGTGAAAGCCAGCATGTGCTGAATCGATTAGCGAGCGGCGTCAAGGGGCAATGGCNNATGAAAGTAGTCCTCGAAGTCCACCATGAGGCGATTGTTGCGCCGGTCCAGGGACTGACGCGTCATGGCGAGGATGTGTTGGAAGCGATCCGCGGCGGGTACGCCGCTCTGATGGTGGCTGATCTCACGTCCGGTGGAGAACGCATGATCACGCGGATGAAGGAATTGGCTGGCGCCCCGGAGCGAGTGTGGGTGCTCCGGCCCCTGACATGGCGGAGCGGGGCGCAGAGTGGAAATCCCTCGGTCACGATCGTTCGTGATCGGGACGCGTATCTCGGGGAGGTCGGGCTCATCTATGCGGCGGCGCACCCGACACTTCCTTGACAAAGTTGCGGGGCACCACTTACGATCCCCGCGCATTTGAAGAAGGTTTAACCTGTATTTGTCCGGAGAGGAGACCATGAATCCGACCGATCTTCGCTACCATGTGGAGCATGAGTGGGTCCGTGTTTCAGGGAACCAGGCGACCCTGGGAATCAGCCATTTCGCCCAGGATGCGCTCGGGGATATCGTGTTTGTGGATATGCCGAAAGTCGGCGCCACGGTCACGGCCAATCAGCAAATCGGGGAAGTGGAATCGACGAAGACCACCTCGACGATCTATACCCCGATCAGCGGCAAGATCCTCTCGGTGAACCCCGAGTTGAAGGAACATCCCGAAGTCGTCAATAGCGATCCCTACGGCAAAGGGTGGATGGTGGTCGTGGAGATGTCCGACCCGGCCCAAGTCAACGGCCTCATGACGGCGGCGCAGTACGAGGCCTTTCTCGCCACTCAGAAGAAAGGTTCAGGTTGAGGCTAAGGTTGAGAACGGAGGGGCGGGGCTTCGCTCAGAACTTGTCCTTCTTCATCAATTTCCGATGCGGGCGACCGTAACCTCAGCCTTAACCTCGATTTCGGCAAATGACCTCCCAGAAACGCATCGCGATTCTCGGCGCCGGGCCAGGCGGATACGTGGCCGCCATTCGCGCGGCGCAGTTGGGGGCGCGCGTCACCGTGGTCGAACGGGAGGCCCTGGGCGGCGTCTGCTTGAACTGGGGTTGCATCCCCAGCAAGGCGCTGCTGGCGGCCATCGAGCTGGGCGACAAGCTCAAGAAAGCCTCTGAGATGGGGCTGACCGGGCTCGGGACGATCGGGTACGACCCCGTCAAGATGGTCGCGCGGAAGCAAACCGTCGTGTCGACGCTGCGGCGAGGGGTCGCCACGCTGCTCAAAAGTTGGAATATCACTCATCTGGAGGGACGCGGCGAACTGCTCGACCAGCGGACCCTCCGGGTCGTCGCACCGGACGGGACCGCCACGTCCGTCTCGGCGGATATCATCATCCTGGCGACAGGGTCATCCTGGCCGAATCTTCCTCAGTTTCCGATCGACGGCCGGCAGATCATCACCAGTCGAGAAGCCCTTGAGTTGTCGGTGGTGCCGGCCTCGCTCCTCATCATCGGCGGCGGGGTGGAAGGTTGCGAGTTTGCGTCTCTCTATAGCGGACTGGGCGCCCATGTCACGGTCGTCGAACTGCTGCCGAGACTCCTGCCGACGGAGGATGAGGAAATTTCGGCGCTGATTACCCGCGAACTGAAAAAGCGAGGGGTCGAGATCTGCACCGGCACATCGGTGGCGACCGTGGAGCGGCGGGCCGAATTCATGACGGCGACACTGAAAGACGGCGCGACCGTGACCGGCCAACAGATTTTGGTTTCGGTCGGTCGCGGATTCAATTCGCGAGATATCGGCTTGGAAGCAGTCGGCGTGCAGCTCGGACGTCGGGGAGAGGTGCTCGTGGATGAGTCGCTCCAAACGAACGTCCCCGGCATCTATGCGATCGGCGACGTGACCGGGAAGTCCATGCTGGCCCATGTGGCCTCGGCACAAGGGAAAGTGGCGGCGGCTCACGCGCTGGGGCATCAAGCCCGCATCAACTATGAGGTCATTCCGGCCGGCATTTTTACCCTGCCGGAAGTCGGTCGCGTCGGTCTGACCGAGGCGCAGGCCCGGTCGGCGTGCGAGACGCAGGGCGGTGATCCAGCCCGCGATCTCAAAGTCGGGCGGTTTCGTTATGCCGCGAGCGGAAAAGCGCAAGCGACCGGTGAAACGACCGGACTGTTCAAGCTGATCGCGGATGGCCGAACCGGAATGCTGTTGGGAGCGCACATTGTCGGTGGCCACGCCTCCGATCTGATCCATGAGGCGGCTCTGGCGATGGAAGCGGGAATTCCGGCCTCGCATGTCGCCGCGATGATCCATGCCCACCCGACGCTGGCCGAGGGACTCATGGAAGCTGCCGAGGATCTCGACGGGGACGCAATCCACGTTGCGAAGGCACGCGCATGATCCGGTCACTCCTCTTCAAATTGGCGATGCTGGCCGTGACCCTTGCTGTGATGGTGTGGATCGGCAGGCCCACTTCGTCGGTCAGTCCAGGGAACGTGATGACCCAGGCCCTGGATGGAGATCATCGGCCCGCTACTCCCGCGCTTCCTGCTCTTGATTCGGGTGCGGGTAGGACGTCCACCACTTCTTCTCAGGCAACACGAATCGATGTCAATCGAGCCACGGCTGAAGAATTGCAACGTCTGCCGGGAATCGGTCCCGTGTTGGCGCAGGCGGTGCTTCAAGATCGAGCCACACGCGGACGCTTCCGGAGTGTGGAGGACCTGAAGCGAGTGAAGGGGATCGGGACCAAGCGGCTCGAACGCCTTCGTCCGTTGGTCGTGGTGAGTCGTGAAGGGAGACCGGTTGGAGCCATTCCGATTGCGGCTGCTGTTCCAGCCCGCGAGCGACGGGGCTTATGAGTGATATTGCCCGCCAGATGGACTTGATCATGCGTGGGGCTGTGGAGGTCATCCAGCGGAGCGAGCTGGAGTCCAAGCTGGCGCGCGCGGCGAAGGAGAAGAAGCCGCTGCGCATTAAAGCCGGATTCGATCCCACCGCGCCTGACCTGCACCTGGGGCATACAGTGCTGATCCACAAATTGAAGCACTTCCAGGATTTGGGCCATCAGGTGATCTTTCTGATCGGCGACTTTACCGGTATGATCGGCGATCCGACCGGGGTCTCGGAGACGCGCGTCGCCCTGACCAAGGAGCAGGTGGAACGGAACGCGCAGACTTATGAGCGACAGATCTTTAAGATACTCGATCCGAAGAGGACGCAAGTAGAGTTCAACAGCCGGTGGATGGGTACGATGAGGGCGGAGGAGCTGATTCATCTTAGCGCGCACTACAGTGTCGCACGGATGCTGGAGCGGGATGATTTCCGGAAGCGGTATACCGATCAGAAGCCGATCAGCATCCATGAATTTCTCTATCCCTTGATTCAGGGATACGACTCCGTGGCCCTCAAGGCGGACGTCGAGCTCGGCGGCACCGACCAGAAGTTCAACCTCCTCGTCGGACGGGAACTGCAGCGGGATTTCGGGCAGGAGGCGCAGGTGGTCGTGACGATGCCGTTGCTCGAAGGGACGGACGGGGTCCGCAAGATGAGCAAGAGTCTCGGGAACTACATTGCGCTCGAAGACCGTCCGCAGGACATGTTCGGGAAGCTCATGTCGATCAGCGATACGCTGATGTTCCGGTATTACGAACTGCTGACCACAGAAGACCTGGCCGGCGTGAGAACCATGCATCCCATGGAGGCTAAGCTAGGCCTGGCTGAGCGGATCGTCACCCAGTACCACGGGGCAGAAGCGGCGAAGAGGGCCCGTGACGGGTTCCAGCAGAAATTTCAGGAGCGAGAGTTTCCTGCAGAACCGGATGCCCTGGTGGCGCTGACTCAGGCAGACACGACAGGAGCGGGGCGCCCGGCCATCACCGTAGTGGAATTGGTCGCTCGCACGAAGCTCGTTCCAAGCAAGAGTGAAGCCCGTCGTGTGATCATTCAAGGCGGAGTCGAGGTCGACGGGGAGAAGCAGACCGACCCCCAAGCGGAAGTTCTGCTCTCGCCGGGCCGCCAATACCGACTCAAGGTGGGAAAGCGGAAATTTGCGTTGGTGGAATTTCGACCGTGAAGGTGCGTGAACAACCGAGATGAGACGATTTCTTGACTTGCTGACAAGGGGCACGTAGGATGAAAAATAACCACGCGATCAGAGGCGGGCGTAGCTCAGTGGTAGAGTCCTTGCTTCCCAAGCAAGTTGTCGCGGGTTCAAATCCCGCCGCCCGCTCCAACACAGACATGAAGCGTGAAACGTGAGGCGTGACACGGCGGTCATCAAAATTCAAGAGGAACTCACCAAAGGGGACGCGGCCTACGGAGCAGGTCAGGTCCCTTTTCTTTTGACCGGAATCTGCAAACTTTCATGACACTCACGGCAGGCCGGATGGTTCTCCTCGTCCTTGTCGGCGCGCTTGCCGGATGCCACTACTACGAAGAGTTTCGCGTGCTGCAAGGGACGGCCGATATCAAATCCGAACAGGCTGACATGATGCGGGCCTATCGGTTGTGCTTGCAGAAATACGAAGCGGATCCTCCCCGGGCGAAGGAGTATTGCGCTCCCTATACCCAGTCTCTCCGAGAAATCGAAATCCGCTCTCAACGATAGTCTTCCGGTCTCGGATGATGGTTTCCGTGACCGGGGCTTCTTTTACGGACATGGGGATGTAACGGCCCATGGCCTCGGCCTTCACCCATGCGTTTGTGGCGGCGGTCGGCGCTCAGGTCTATCGACCGAGAGGAGACGCCTGGCGGGTCTACGGCGCGGCCATGCTGTGCGCGGTGCTGCCGGACCTCGACCTGATCGGATTTGCCTTCGGGGTGGACTACGCGGATCTGCTCGGACACCGCGGGTTGACGCACTCTCTTCTCATTGCTGTTCTCGTCGGCATCGTCGCGACTCTGTTTGTCTGTTCAGGGCTCTCCCGTTTTTCCGGCCAGTGGTGGGCTGCCGTGTTGTTCTTTTCATGTGCGACGGCCTCCCATGGGCTGTTGGATGCGATGACCGACGGAGGACTCGGGGTCGCGTTCTTTTCGCCTCTCGACCGCGCGCGCTACTTCTTCCCCTGGCGTCCTCTGCGAGTGCCGCCCATCGGAATCGAGCTTTTTTTCTCACGATGGGGATTACAGGTCATCGCCAGCGAGCTGTTGTGGATTTGGCTGCCGGGGCTTGCCATCGGAGCTGCGGCCTGCGTTGTCAGAAGGTGGATCGGCAGCTCTCGGAGAGATCACAATTCAATTCGAGTGATCGCTGGTCGTCGGACACACGAAGAGGGTGAGGGAGCGACGCGGAGGTGGGCTCCTGACACGACAAGTGGGAGGGGAAATGAGGATCGGACCGGTCGGTACGATTAGACCGCTTTCTGGACCAGACCGCTACGCAGGCAACGGGTGCAGACCATCATGCGCTTGTGAGTGCCGTTCAGATTGGCGCGAACACGCTGCAGATTGGGGTTAAACACCCGCTTGGTCTTGTTATTCGCGTGGCTGACGTTATTGCCGGACAGATGACGCTTCCCGCAGATATCACATGAAAAGGCCACGTTGCTGACTCCTTCCTTGAACTGAGAATCCCCTCTGGATGAGGTCTCGCTCTCGTTGTTCGATCGTCGGGCCTATGCTAGCATACGGCTGTTGGATGTGACAACAGTCTGCGCCTCGTCCAGCCTTCATCTCTCGCATGAGTCCACTGCAAACCCTCGTCGACCGACTCGCCCGCCCCATCGATTTTGCCAGCCGCAACGGGTACGCCCATCTGGGCGCGGTGCGAAATCTGGGCCCCTTCATCTCCCGCCAGGTCATCATCGCGCTGGCCGAGAAGATCTACTCCCCGGTCATTGAAACCCATCTGCTGGCGCTTCGGCAACTCTTCACCGACTTCGATCTGAGGCTGGATCGCGAGGCGCAGCGGGAACGGCTCCAACGGGCGCAAGGTATTCTTGCCAGGCTCCGACAGGAAGACCGCGCCCGCTCGGCGGCGGCCGTAGTCTCGATCACGCCCCCCGGAGGAAGGCCCTCGAAGCCGGTCGGGGCGGTGTCGCGCGAAGGGGTGGCGGGCGCCCCGGTCTGGACCGTCCCGATTCAGTATGCCCGTGGTGTCGGCCCGAAGCGGGCGCTGCTGTTCGAAAAGCTCGGCGTCGGAACGCTCGAAGATCTGCTCTGGCTTGTGCCCTGGCGCTATGAGGACCGCGCCCACCTCATGGACATCGGGACGCTTGCGCCCGGCGTGCGGGCCACGATTTGCGGGGAAGTCACGCAGGTGACCGCAAAGCGGACGGCGCGCCGCGGGCTCACCATTCTTGAAGTGACGGTGAACGATCCCTCCGGGTCTCTCCAGGCCGTGTATTTCAATCAACCCTATCTCGAAAAAGTTTTGCGCGCCGGCACGCGGGTCATGATGAACGGGACCGCGATGGCGGGGCGTCGCGGATGGATGGACGTCCGGATGGAGGGGCCCCAATACGAGGTTCTGGGTGATGAAGAGGAGGCCCCGATCCATGTCGGCCGGATCGTGCCGATCTACCATGAAACGAAAGGGCTGACGTCGCGCCAGATCCGCGCGATCGTCAAAGGCGCCTTGGACCACTGGGTCAACGGCCTGCTCGATGTCATTCCGGAGCCGGTCCGGCTCAGACATCGCGTGATTCCTTTCAGGTCGGCGATCGCGGACATCCATTTTCCAAAGGCCGGCGCCGACCCGGCGGCTCTTGATCGCGGAGTCACGCCGGCGCATCGGCGACTCGCCTTTGAAGAATTCTTTGTGCTCCAGTTGGCCCTGGCCGTCCAGCAGCAGGGGGTGAAACAGGAACACAAGGGGATCCGGTTTCTGATCAAACCGGCGCTCCTCGCGAAACTGCAATCGGCGCTCCCGTTCTCCCTCACGTCGGCCCAGCGGGCGGTGTTGGCCGACATTCAGCGGGATATGGCCTCCACCAAACCGATGCATCGACTCATTCAGGGCGACGTCGGGTCCGGCAAGACCGTGGTCGCGCTGCATGCGATGGTGATCGCCTGCGGATCGGGCTATCAGGCCGCCTTGATGGCGCCTACGGAAATTCTCGCGGAGCAGCATTTTCTCTCGCTGCGGTCGTTGCTCGAAGGGATCGGCGTTCGACCTGTGTTGCTCACCGGCGGCGGATCCGCCAAGGCACGGCGGGAGACGCTCATACAGATTGAATCCGGCCAGGCTCAGGTGGTGATCGGGACGCAGGCCTTGATCCAAAAAGGCCTCACGTTCTCGAAGCTGGGGCTCACCGTCGTGGATGAACAACATAAGTTCGGCGTCTTACAACGCAAGATGTTGCTGGAGAAGGGGTACCGACCGGATGTGCTGGTGCTCACCGCCACGCCCATCCCGCGGACGCTCGCCATGACGATTTATGGAGACCTTGACGTCTCGGTGATTTCGGCCCTTCCACCGGGACGTCAGCCGATCCGCACGCTCCGGTTGCCGGAGGGAGAGCGACGGAAAGCGTACCGGATGGTGCGCGATGAGGTGGCGGCCGGACGACAAGCCTATATCGTCTTCCCTCTGGTGGAGGAATCTGAGAAACTCGATCTGCAGGCGGTCATGCAGGCGGCCGAA
>JACRLS010000287.1 GCA_016235225.1 Nitrospirota bacterium
GCGCCGGCAGCACCATCAACGTGAGTGCCGTTGAGGTGAAGAGACCACCGATCACGACGGTCGCGAGCGGCCGTTGCACCTCCGCCCCGATCCCCTGCGCGAGCGCGAGGGGCAACAAACCCAGCAGCGTCGTCATCATCGTCATCACGACCGGGCGAAGCCGGAGGACGCAACCCTTGATGATAGCTTGGTCCATCTGCATGCTTTCATTCCGAAGCTGATTGATATAGGAGACCAGTATGATCCCATTGCCGACCGCCAAGCCGAATAGCTCGATAAAGCCGATGGAGGCCGGCACGCTCAGGTATTGTCCGCTCAGCCACAGCGACACGATGCCCCCGATCAAGGCGAAGGGGAGATTCATCATGATCAAGGTCGCATAGCGGAGTGAGTGAAAGGCCCAGAAGAGCAGAAAGAACACGAGCCCCAATGTGATCGGCACCACGATCAACAGCCTCGCGTTGGCCCGCTCCATGTTCTCGAAGGCTCCGCCCCACGTCACCTGGTACCCTTCAGGCAGGCGCACCTGCGCCGCCAGCTTCTTGCGCCCTTCATCCACGACGCTGCCGATGTCGCGATCGACGACGTTGAAGCCGATGTAAATGCGGCGTTTCACATGTTCGCGGCTGATGCGGGCCGGGCCTTCGCGCATCTCGATCGTGGCAAGTTCGCTCATCGGGATCAGCGCGCCGGAAGCCGACTTCACCCGAATCTCTCCGATGGTGCCGATGCTGTTGCGTTGCGGTTCCGGGAACCGAAGAATCAATTGAAACCGCCGCTCGCCTTCGTAGACTTGGGTGGCCGGCTTACCGCCAATGGCAGTGGTGATGATCTCCTGCACGTCGGCCACATTGATGCCGAAGCGGGCAATCTTCTGCCGGTCGATGTCGACGGTGAGATAGGGCTGACCGGCAATCTGCTCCACCCTCAGGTCTTTCACCCCCTCGACTGTCTTCATGATGGCGGCAATCTGTTCCGCCCTCTCCTTCAAGACATCGAGATCGTCCCCGAACAACTTAATGGCGACTTCCGTCTTGACTCCGGAAATCAATTCATCCACCCGTTGCTGGATAGGCTGGCTCATCAAGAAGGAAATGCCGGGGATCTCGGCCAGCCGTCCTCGCATCGCCTCGACCAGATCGGATTTGGTCTGGGCCGTCGTCCAGGTGTCGCGCGGATGGAGCAGCACGACCGGGTCGCTTTCGTTGGGCTCCTGCGGCTCATTGCCGATCTCCGAGCGGCCGATCTTGCCGACCGCCAGACGGACCTCCGGAAACTCGCGCAGGACCTGCAGGGCCCGCTTTTCCATTTCGATGGACTCGGGCAGCGACACACTCGGGAGCCGGACGACCTGCGGCGTGAGAGCTCCTTCATCGAGGATGGGAATGAACTCCCTCCCTATGAACGGGACAAGGCTGAAGCTGAGGAGCACGAGCGCCGTCGAGCCGCCGAGCACCAGGCTGCGATGCCGGAGCGTCCAGGTGATCACCGGCAGATACCGTTGCTTCATCCATCGCGTGAGACGCGTTTCTTCCGGATGATCCCCGCGCAAAAGCAGCGACGCAAGCACCGGCGAAAGGGTCAGCGTAACCACGACCGAGGCCAAGAGCGCGATCACCAGCGTGTAGGCCAGCGGCGCGAACATCTTCCCTTCCATGCCGTGGAGTGTCATGAGCGGCAGGAAGACGACGCTGATGATCAGAATGCCGAAGAGGATCGGCCGGCCCACTTCTTTCGTGGCGTGGGAAATCACCTCTAACTTGCTCTTCCGCATCGCGCCATTGTCCTGCGCCAGGCCCTTCGATCAAGGCATCCCGCACCGTGTGGATCGCCTCGGTCACCAGCTCAATCCGGTCGTAAAACGGGACGATCTTGGTGCCGCTGGGCAGCGTGCCATCCCGGTGGAGCGCCTCCACCTTCTGTTTCACGGCCTGGACCACCTCGCGCGCGTTGCCGCCCCGGAGCATGAGCACCGTGCCGGAGACCACCTCGCGCTCGCCGTCGAGCACCGCGGCCCCGTGCCGCACGGCATGGCCGATGCGGACGTCCGCCACATCGCGCACAAACACCGGCGTCCCCGCCGCTTCTTTGACGATGATGCTCTCGATGTCCGGCACGGTTTTGATGAGCCCCAGCCCGCGCACGATCGCCCGCTCCGCATGGCGCTCCAGCACGTTGCCGCCGGCATTGGCATTGTTCTTGGCAACGGCGTCATAGACCTCATGGATCGTGAGGTCGTACTTCCGGAGCTTGGCGGGGTCCACGAGGACTTGATACTGCTTCACGAACCCGCCCAGCGCATTGACATCGATCACCCCGGGCACGCTCTTGAGCAGTGGACGCAACACCCAATCTTGCAACGTGCGCTGGCTGGTCAGCGCGGCCTCGACTGCGGCCTGGTCTTCCAACCATGTTCCCGGCCCTGCCCTGAGCCCTGTCGAAGGGCCTTCCAGGTAGTACTGGTAGACTTCTCCCAATCCGGTCGAGATCGGCGCCATGACCGGCTCGACTGCCTCCGGCAACCGTACTTTCGCGGCGATCATCCGCTCCAGCACCAACTGGCGGGCGAAGTAGATATCGACATCGTCACGAAACACCACCACGACCTGCGAGAGGGCGAATTTGGAGAGCGACCGGATCTCGACCAGTCCGGGCAGTCCGGTCATCTGCAGCTCGAGCGGATAGGTGATGAAGCGCTCGACTTCGACGGGCGAGAGGCCCGGGGCCTCGGTCAGGACCTGGACCTGAATGTTCGTGACATCGGGATAGGCGTCGATCGGAATGGACTGGAAGGCATAGAGGCCGAGGGCGGACAGCAAGCAGGCCAGCCCAAGAATCAAGATCCGTTGCCGCAGGGAGAACTCCAGCAGCGAAGCGATCATGGCACCGGCTCGATCTTGCGATGCTCGATCTCGGACTTCAGGACGAACGACCCCCTCGTCACCACCTGCTCCCCTTCATGCAGTCCATCGAGCACCACCACGACTTCCCCGCTTTCCTCCGCAAGCTTCACGGTCCGCATTTCAAACGTATCGGCCTGCCGCTGCACGAACACGATCTTGCCCGCCGGGCCGTTCTGTACGGCCGCCAGCGGCACGCTCAGCACGTCCGGCCTGGGATGGGAATAGACACGTACGGTCGCAAACATCTCAGGCTTGAGCTTCCGTTCCGGATTCTCCACCGTCACCCGCAGGCGCATCGTACGCGTGGCCGGATCCAACACGTCGCTGATGTAGGTGATCCTGCCGGGGAACACCGCCTGGGGATAGGCCGCGGCCATCACCTCGACGGTCTGATCCTTGTGAATGAACCGCACGTCCTTCTCGGGGACATTGCCCACGACCCACACGCGCGAGAGATCGGCGACCGTGAACAGCTTTTGCGCGGTTTCAACCACCTCGCCCCTCGTGATGTTGCGCATGATGACCCGCCCGTCGAACGGGGCTCGTAACGAGACATCCGCCTTGATCGTGTGCTCGCGGTCCAACCGCTGCAGTTCCGGCGACTGGACGCCCAACAGTTCCAGCCGGTTTTGGGCTTCGCGCGCTTCCGCCTGGGCGGTGCGATGTTCGGCTTCCCGCCGCTGCAACTCGGCCTGGCTGATCGCCTTGTGCTGATAGAGATCGCGCGCCCGTTCGTATGCGAGGTCGGCTTCGTGCAGCTTGGCGCTCGCCTTCAGATAGGCGGATTCAGCCAACCCCAGCTCCGTGCTGTGGAGCTTGGTCAAGGGCGTCCCCTTTTTCACGTCATGGCCGACGTCCACGTACACGTCGACCACACGCCCGCGAACGAGGGTGGTCACTTCCGCGAGTTCGTTTTCGTTCGGCTGAACAGTGGCGGGAAATTCCCGATGCACGCGAAACTCCCCCCGCACGACCGGCCGCACGTCGATGCCCCCCTGCTGCACCTCTTCCGGCGTCAGCCGGATGAGACCAGAATTCACTCCCGGCGCGGCCGGTTTCGCTTCAGGAACCTGGGAGTCCTCTCGGGAACAGCCTGCAAGCCCCATCCCGGCCAGAACGAGGACACACCCTCCCGCCACGAGAATCAGACGCGCCTTGACTCGTGCGTACCGCAAGGCCTTCCAACATTCCATGGCAATCAGCGGGAGCACTCCGCAGCCAAGGGCCAGCGCCCAGTGCTCTGGAGTAAACGACTCAGTTTTGAAGATCTCCCGGCTCACAGGATGAACAAGGATGAGCGCTTGCAAGAGCATCGAGCCTCCCGTTGCCCATAGCAGCGCCTTATTGGTCCCGACCCCGATGCGAAACAACGATTGCTGGTCGCTCCGGCAATTGAAGGCATGGAACAACTGTGCAATTACCATGATCGTAAAGGTCAAGGTGCGTGCCCGATCCACGTTCAAATCCATCCCGTACAGGCAATAGACAAAGGCGAACATCGCCGTGCAGGCAAGGAAAGTCCCCTGCGCGAGCATCAACATGAGCCGGTGCGTCGTGAGAAAACGTTCATCCGGCGAACGCGGCGGACGTTGCATCAGGTCTGAATCCTTTGGATCCACGGCCAAGGCCAGCGCCGGCAACCCATCTGTCACCAGGTTGATCCACAGAATTTGGACAGGCAACAGCGGCAGCGGCAAGGCAAACAGCGCTGCCAGGAACATGACCAGAATCTCACTGATATTGCAAGACAGCAAATAGTGCACGGATTTTCGGATGTTGTCATAAATCCCACGCCCCTCTTCAACGGCTGCCGCGATGGACGCAAAGTTATCGTCCGTCACGACCATGTCGGCCGCCTCTTTACTCACATCCGTCCCTGTGATGCCCATCGCCACGCCGATATCCGCGGCCTTGAGAGCC